>NZ_JBALUY010000022.1:0-43703 GCF_036963605.1 Phenylobacterium sp.
GGACATCGCCGCGGAGTTGGGAAAGCGGCGCTGACGGACAGGCATTTTCTACCGGGCGGCTCCCAGACGGCGCCTGGCCGACACACAAACAAGCTCCACCTTAAGCCACCGATATAGCTAAGCTTTTCCTCACAAGGTGGCCGTCACACAGATGACGCAGTTCCGTCACCCTGTGGCAATGGCGCCGCACAGCTGGCGGAAAAAGGGTTGTTTTGTGCGAACTTCGGCAAGTTCGCGCCACATTGAGCCCTGATGGGGTGGGCAAGGCCAAACCTTCCATGATCGAAAATTCGGCAAACGAACCTTTCATGGGACGAGCCGATGCCGACCAAGATCCATCTCCTAGCCACGACCCTGCTTTCCAGCGCCGCGGCCGTCGCCGCTCTGGCCGCGCCACAGGCCGCCTTCGCCCAGGACGACGCTGTCGCCGTCGAGGAGCTGGTGGTCACCGGCTCACGCATCCGGCTGCAGGACTTCGTCTCCCCCAATCCGGTCAGCACGCTCACCGGCGAGGCTATCGAGCGCTCGGGCGTCACCAACGTCACCGACCTGATGGAGAACTACCCGGCCCTGGTGGGCTCCACCGATACCCAGGCCCTGTCCAACGCCGCCGACCGCGGCAGCGTCGGCCTCAACCTGCTGAACCTGCGCAACTTGGGGACCAAGCGCACCCTGGTGCTGGTGGACGGACGCCGCCACGTCGCCGGCCAGGCGGGCTCGGCCGCCGTCGACACCAACGCCATTCCCGTCGCCCTGATCGACCGGGTCGAGGTGCTGACCGGCGGGGCCTCGGCCATCTATGGCGCCGATGGCGTGTCTGGCGTCGTCAACTTCATCACCAAGCGCAATTTCGACGGCCTGGATGTCCGCGCCCAGTACGGCTGGTCGGACCTGGGCGGCGGTGAGGAGAGCTTCATCTCCGCGCTCGGCGGCCGCAACTTCATGGACGGCCGGGCCAATCTCACCGTCGGTCTGGAATACTCCAACCGCGATGCCATAGACCCGCAGGACCGCGACTTCTCCCGCGTCGGCCAGCGCGAGACCCTGGTCGACAACCCGGCCGATTATCCTGACGAGAACCCCGGCGTCGATCGCGCCGATTGGGGCGACACCGACCTCGTCTTCGCCCGGGACGGCCGCTACATCGACACCGCCCTGGGCGGCGGCGTCTATACCCGCGCTGGCTTCGGCCCCACCCTGTCGGGCGTGAGCTTCCAGGGGGACGGAACGCCCTGGCAGGATGGCATCTATACCGGCGGCTTCTCGATGCTGGGCGGCTCAGGCACGCCGCTGGACCTCTTCCAGACCGAACTGGTCCCGGGCCTGGAGCGCTGGACCGGCTATGTGGGCGGCATGTTCGAGATCATGCCGAACCACCGGATGTTCGCCGACTTCAAGTACAACAACGCCAAGACCAGCTTCAAATCCCAGCCGACCTTCGACTATGGGATCCTGGTTCCGATCGACAATCCCTATATCCCGGCCTCCATCCGCGCCGACGCCCTGGCGCCGGGCGGCACGGCGGCAGCGGGAACGTGGCTGCCGACGCCGGGCGTTTTGGTGGCCCGTGACAATTTCGATCTCGGCAATGTGCGCCGCGAGATCGAGCGCGAGACCTTCCGCGGCGTGATCGGCTTCGAGGGCGATCTGTCACCCTCGGTGGCCTACAACGTCTCCTACACCTACGGTCAGACCAAGGAATCCAACACCGAGCTCAACAACCGCAACAATCTGCGCTGGTTTGCGGCCATCGATGCGGTGCGGGACCCGAACTCGGGCAACATCGTCTGCCGCTCCACCCTCGATCCCTCAGCCATCCCCGACGGCGACCAGTTTGGAACCCCCGTCGACGCCGATGCGTGGAACAGCGTCTATGTGGGCGGCGGCCAGGCCAGCGGCTGCGTACCGATCAACATCTTCGGCGAAGGCGGCATTTCTCCGGAAGCCGCCGCCTGGATCAACGACGAGGCCACCTCCAGCGCCAAGATCGAGCAGCAGGTGTTCAGCGCCTACATCACCGGCGATTCCTCGCAGGCCTTCTCCCTGCCGGCCGGTCCGGTGGGCTTCGTGCTCGGGACCGAGTACCGCAAGGAAAAGAGCACCGACACGCCGTCGGACGACGAACTGCTGGGCGCTCAGCTCGGCTATGACGTCACCTGGCTGGGCCAGGGCGCGGTGGAGACCGGCGAGTTCGAGGTCCACGAACTGTTCGGCGAACTGGCCATTCCCGTCGTCCGCGACCTGCCGCTGGTGGACTCCTTCGACCTGAACCTCGCCTACCGGTTCTCCGACTATTCCACGATCGGCACGACCGACACCTGGAACATCGGCGCCCAGTGGCGGGTGACGCCGGACCTGATGATCCGCGGCAGCCGGGCCCGGGCGGTGCGCGCGCCCAATATCAGCGAACTGTTCCTGCCGCAGACCCAGACCTTCCGAACGATCACCGACCCCTGCGAAAGCGACAACGTCCAAGCCGGCACGGAATTCCGCGTCGCCAACTGCACCGCCGCCCTGGGCTTCGATCCGACGCAGGTGGAGTTCATCAACACCACGTCGTCGTCGGTGGAGGGCGTCGTCGGCGGCAATCCGGACCTGAAGGCCGAGACCGGCGACACCCAGACCCTGGGCCTGGTCTTCACCCCGCGCTTCGCGCCGGGGCTTTCCATGTCGCTGGACTATTACCGCATCACCCTCACCGATGCGGTGAACCTCTTCACCGCCAACACCATCATCGAGAGCTGCTACGACCTGGAGCAGCCCAACGACTTCTGCGGCCTGTTCACCCGCGATCCGAACAGCCAGTTCGTTGACTCCTTCCAGGAGTATTCGGTGAACGTCTCGTCATATGAGACCGCCGGCTTCGACTTCTCGATGCAGTACCTGCTGAACCCGGTGGATTTCGGCGTCGAGCGCGACGTCGGCACCTTCCAGTTCAACCTGGTGGCCAACCGGCTGACCAAGCTGGAGTTCGTGGAGATCGACGGCGCCGAGGCCTCCAGCGAGCTCGGCTTCGCCGGCGCGCCCAAGTGGCAGGCGAACTTCGACGTGACCTGGCTGTGGAACGACCTGATGGTCAATTACGGCTTCAACTGGTTCGACGAGACCAAGCGTTTCACCGACGAGCGCCGGGCTTCCAACCCGAACTATGTGCCGGACGGCTACTGGAACTGGTCGCCGCGGGAAACCCACGACATCCAGGTCCAGTACACCTTCCGGGATCGCTACCAGGCCTATGCCGGGGTCAACAACTTCACCAACCAGCTGCCCGATCGCGGCTCCACCGGTACGGCGTCCACGGGGGCTGCGGCCTTCACCGAGGGCGCCTCGCCCGTCGGTCCCGTGGGTCGCTACTTCTATGTGGGTATGAAGAGCAGCTTCTAGGCTTTCATGCCTGCGGGGCGAGGGAGGGCGGTCGCATGCGGCCGCCCTTTCTCGTTCTGAGGCCAAAAGGCCATGCTAGGCTCGGCCCAATCCCAGCCCCTTCCCTATGAGTTCGCCCATGGATCGCAGAACCTTCCTGACCGCCGCCGCGGCCGCCGCCCTGGCCACCGGCGCCCACGCCCAGCCCAAGGTCGGGACGGCCCTGAACGCTGAGAACCAGCGCCTGCGGGCTCTGTTCGACCAGATCTTCGGCGAGATGCTGGACCATTCGCCGGAGATGGTGACCCGGCTGGGTCTTCACCAAGGCCCGCGCATGGCGGCCAAGGCGCAGCTGACGCCGGCCTCGATCACCGCCCTCAATGAGGCCAAGGCGCGCAACGCGGCCAATCTGGTCCGCCTGAAGGCGATCGACCGCAACGCCTTGAGCGCTTCAGAGCTGCCCCACTACGACGCGGTGATGTTCACCACCGCCGCCGACGCCGAAGCCAACAGCCGCTACGCCTATGGGGACGCCGGCGCCGGTGATCCCTATGTGATCTCGCAGCTGAACGGCGCCTATCAGGACGTGCCGGACTTCCTTGGCACCCAGCACGGGATCGAAACCAAGGCCGACGCCGACGCCTATCTCGCCCGCCTCACCCAGTTTGCCGAGGTCATGGACCAGGAGACCGAGCGCAGCCGTCGGGACGCCGGCCTCGGCGTCATCCCGCCGGACTTCGCCCTGGAGCGGGCGCTCACCCAGATGGAAGGCCTGAAGGGCGATCCGGCCGCCTCCCCTCTGGTGACCTCCGTCGCCGATCGGGCTCGCGCCAAGGGGATCGAGGGCGACTATGCCGCCCAGGCCAGCGCCATCTATCTGGAGAAGGTCATCCCGGCCCTGGATCGGCAGATCGCCTGGGTGCGATCGCTGCAGCCTCAGGCCGTCCACGACGCCGGCTGCTGGCGCCTGCCCGATGGCGATGCCTATTACCGCGACGCCCTGAAGAGCTCGACCACGACCACCCTGACCCCGGATGAGATCCACGAGCTGGGCTGGGAGCAGGCCCGCGCCCTGTCGGCCCGTGCCGAGACGATCCTGCAGGGCCAAGGCCTGACCCGGGGCACGGTCGGCGAGCGGATCCAGGCCCTCTTCAAGGACCCGAAATACCTCTATGCCGACACCGACGAGGCCAAGGAGCAGCTGATCGCCGACCTGAACGCCCAGGTCCGCGAGATCACCCCGCGCCTGCCCCAGGCCTTCGACGCCCTGCCCCAGGCCGCCGTCGAGATCCGCCGTGTGCCCAAGTTCATCGAGGCTGGCGCGCCCGGCGGCTATTACAATCGCCCTGCGCTCGATGGCTCACGGCCCGGCATCTACTGGATCAACCTGCGGGACTCCGCCGAGAACCCCAGCTGGACGCTGAAGACGCTGACCTATCACGAGTCCATTCCCGGCCACCATCTGCAGCGCTCCCTGCAGCAGGAGGCCGACCTGCCGATGCTGCGCAAGATCGCCGGCTTCTCACCCTATAGCGAGGGCTGGGCGCTCTATTCCGAGCAGCTGGCCCTGGAGATGGGCATGTATGAGAACGACCCCCTGGGCGAGCTCGGCCAGATCCAGGCCTCCCTGTTCCGGGCCGCGCGTCTGGTGGTCGACACCGGCATGCACGCCAAGCGCTGGAGCCGGGAAAAGGCCATCGAGACCATGACCAGCATCGATGGCAGCCCGACCAGCTCGGCGGCCACCGAAATCGAACGCTACAGCGTCTGGCCAGGCCAGGCCTGCAGCTACATGGTCGGCAAGCTCACCTGGCTTCGCTTGCGGGAGAAGGCCAAGACGCAGCTGGGCGACCAGTTCGCCCTGCCGGCCTTCCACGACGCCACCCTGCTGTCAGGCGCCATGCCGCTCACCGTTCTGGAGAGCGTGGTGGACCGGCACATCGCCGCCCGCCGGGCCTAAAGCGGCTCCGTCTCCGTCGCCCGGCGCAGCAGGTCCAGCGCCGCGGCGGCGAAGGCTTCCATATTGGCCTGGCGGTCGTCTGAGCCGGTGCGCAGGGTGGTGACCAGCTCCACGGGGCCAGAGAGCGCAATGCAGGTGTGGCCCGCCGGATCGCCATAGCCGTTGCCGGTGGGGCCGGCCGCGCCGGTCTCCGACAGGCCCCAGTCGGCGCCGAACCGCTCGCGAACCGTGCGCGCCAGCAAAAGCGCATAGGGTTCGGACGCCGAGCGCATGCCGGCCACCGCCTCGCGCGGGATTTCCAGCAGGCTCATCCGGGCCTTGCCCGTATAGACCACCGCCCCGCCGAGATAGTAGGCCGAGGCGCCGGGCACCGCGAGCAGGGCCGCCGAGATCAGGCCGCCGGATGAGCTCTCGGCCACCGCCACCTTCTGTCCGCCCGCCTTCAGGGCCTCGCCCACCTGCGCCGCCAGTTCCGCCAGATTGCTCATGCTCGTCTCACTCCCTGTTTCGCGCCGAACCTAGCAGGCCCGGGCGACGAACGTCTTGGCCGCAAGCCGTCTCCGGCCCATGATGGCGCCAATTAGAAGCGCCGCGATTTTCGGGAGGATTTTTCACATGGACGCCCAATCACAATGGACGGGCCTGGACGCCACACGTCTGGACCGCATCGCCGACCACCTGCAACGCAACTATATCGAGCCGCAGAAGATCGCCGGCTGTCAGGTGCAGGTGGCCCGTCACGGCCACATCGCCTACGAGAAGGCCTTCGGCTCCATGGATGTGGAGCGCAACAAGCCGATGCGCGACGACGCCATCTTCCGCATCTATTCCATGACTAAGCCGATCACCTCGGTGGCGCTCATGACCCTGTACGAAAAGGGCTACTTCCAGCTCACCGACCCGGTCAGCCGGTTCGTGCCGTCCTGGCGCAACCATCGGGTCTGGGTCTCGGGCGAGGGTGACGACATGGTCACCGAGGCGCCCCACCGGCCGGTGAACTTCCGCGACGTCCTGACTCATACCAGCGGCTTCACCTATGGCGGCGGCCTGCCAGGCGTGGGCGAGCAACATCCAGTGGACCGGATCTATCGCGGCCTGAAGGTGCGCTCCGTCGGCGGCGCCGACTCCATGCACGAGTTCATGGACAAGCTGGCCCAGGTGCCCCTGCTCTATCAGCCGGGCACGCGCTGGATGTATTCGCTGTCCACCGACATCTGCGGCGCGCTGGTGGAGATCATCTCCGGAAAGCCGTTCGACCAGTACCTCAAGGAAGAGATCTTCGAGCCCCTGGGCATGGTCGACACCGCCTTTCACGTCACGCCGGACAAGGTCGAGCGGTTCTGCGCCAACTATCAGCGCGGCCCCGACAAGAAGCTGAAGCTGATCGATGATCCGGGCGGCGACAGCCAGTTCGTGCGCGAGCCCGGCTTCAAATCCGGCGGCGGCGGCCTGACCGGCACCGTGGCCGACTATGGCCGGTTCACCGAGATGCTGCGCCGGGGCGGCGAGCTGGACGGCCATCGCATCCTGGGCCCGCGCACCCTGGAAATGATGCACATGAACCACCTGCCCGGCGGCAAGGATCTGACCCAGCTGGCCATCGGCGCCTTCTCGGAGACGGCCAATGAGGGTGTGGGCTTCGGCCTCGGCTTCGCCTCCACCATGGGCCAGGTGGAAACCGGGTCCCTGGGCGTGGGCGACTATTATTGGGGGGGTGCGGCCTCGACCATCTTCTGGGTCGACCCCAAGGAGGACCTGACGCTGGTCTTCATGACCCAGCTGATGCCGTCCGGCACCTTCAACTTCCGCGGCCAGCTCAAGAGCCTGATCTATTCGGCCATCACCGACTGAGGCCAGGGGCACGGGGCCGGCCTGCGCTGGCCCCGTCGCTCATCCCGCCATCTTCGACAGCAGGAAGGCGGCCAGGAAACCCGCCACGGCGATAAGGCCGGACGCCTCGTGCGCCTCCTCCGTGGCCTCGGGGATCATGGTGTCCACCAGCATGGCCAGTATGGCGCCAGCCGCCACGGCGGTGACCGCCGCGATCGCCTCGGCCGGCGCGTCGGCCAAGGCCGCATGCCCCAGCATCGCCGCCGCCCCGGACGCCAGGGCGATGGCGCCCCAGACGCCGAACACATAGCCCGCCGAACGCCCGGCCCGCTTCATCCCCGCCACGCTAGACAGGCCCTCCGGCAGGTTCGACAGGAAGACCGCGGCCACCGTCACCAGACTGACGCCGGTCCCGTCCAGCAGGCTGACCCCAATCACCACCGACTCCGGCACGCCGTCCAGCAGGGCGCCGATGGCGATGGCGAGGCCCGCAGTGGATGAGGCGGCCTGCGACTCTTCGGGATTGAAGCCCGAGCGCTTGCGATGCCGCGCGCCGGCGCGGGAGACGGCGATATTGGCCAGGGTATAGGCCAGGGCGCCGGCCAGGAATCCGCCGCCAGCAGCGACCAGGCCCCCTTGCGCAAAGGCCTCGTCCATCAGGTCGAAGGCGACCGCCGAGATCAGCACGCCGGAACCCGCCGCCATCACGCCGGCGATCAGCCGTTTGGGCAGATCGAGAAACCAGGCCAGCACCGCGCCCAGGATCAGGGCCGATCCCCCGACAAGGCCCCACAGGCCCGCCTCCAGCATGTCGTCTCCTCTTCCCCTTGCCCGATCCTAGAAGATCGCGCGACCATCGGCCTCTCTCAAACTCGGATAACGGCCGAGCCATGGACCTGCTGGTCAATATCGATGTGCCCGACCTCGCCCGCGCCGAGGCCTTCTATGTGGCGGCGCTCGGCCTGAGGCCCACTCGCCGCTTTGGCCAGGGCGGGGTTGAGCTGTCAGGCCTCCCCGTGCGGCTCTATCTGCTGGAGAAGCCCGAGGGCTCCATCGGCGCCGGGGACGACATTCGCCGCTACCGCCGCCACTGGACGCCGGTGCATATGGACGTGGTGGTGGACGATCTCGACGCCGCCCTGGCCCGCGCGCTGAACGCCGGCGCCACGCTGGAGCAGCCGGCGCGCACTGAGGTCTGGGGCAGGATCGCCCTGCTGGCCGACCCCTTCGGCCACGGCCTATGCCTGATCCAATTCCTCAACCGCGGCTATGATGAGGTCAGCACGGCAGCTTAGGCCGCCGCGGCCAGGGCGTCGCGGGCGGCGCTGGCGATCTCCAGGGAGCGGGCGCGTTTGGCCTGATCGAAGATCTGGGCGGTGATGATGATCTCGTCGGGGCGGTGCTCGGCCACGAACCGTTCGAGGCCGGCGCGCACGGTCTCAGGCCCGCCGACCACCGCCTTGGAGAGCGGCGAGCCCGGGGCCACCGTGCCGGCCAACGCGCCGTCCGCATCGTCGATCGGCGGCGGCAGAGGGCCGGGCTGGCCCCGATGCAGGTTCACGAAAGCCTGCTGCAGCGAGGTGAAGAGGTACTTGGCTTCGGCGTCGGTCTCGGCCGCCACCAGGTTGAGCGCCAGCATCAGGCGCGGCTGGTCGCCGGGCTGGGCGGGGTTGAACTGCTGGCGATAGATCTGCGCGGCCTGGTCCATCATGGCCGGCGCGAAGTGGGAGGCAAACGCGTAGGGCAGGCCCAGCGCGGCGGCCAGCTGGGCGCCATAGAGGCTGGAGCCCAGCACCCAAACCGGCACCTTGGACCCGACGCCGGGCACGGCGCGCACCGTCTGGCCCGGCTGCGCGTCGTCCAGCAGGGCCATTAGCTCCATCACATCCTGCGGAAACTGGTCGACGCCGCCGGCCAGATTGCGCCGCAGGGCCCGGGCGGTGACCTGGTCGGTCCCCGGCGCCCGGCCGACGCCCAGGTCGATCCGCCCCGGATAGATCGCTTCCAGCGTGCCGAACTGCTCGGCGATGATCAGCGGCGCATGGTTGGGCAGCATGACGCCGCCGGCCCCCAGCCGTATGGTCGAGGTCCCCTCTCCCACATAGGCCAGGGCCACGGCGGTCGCCGCACTGGCGATGCCGGTCATGTTGTGGTGCTCGGCCATCCAGTAGCGCGCAAACCCCAGCCGCTCGGCGGCGCGGGCCAGGTTGCGGCTGTCACGGAGCGACTGGCCAGGGCTGCCGCCCTGCAGGATGGGCGAAAGGTCGAGAACTGAGAGCGGGATCATGGAGGGCTATATAGGTGGGCGCGGCCGAAATGCTCGACCGGTCACCGAGAAGCTACACCACCATTGGCAAGCGCCCGACATCACGCTACTTTTAAAGTATCATGATGGAGCGGCGAGATGCGAGCATTTGAGGACCCCGACCACTGGGACACGGCGGCGCAGCACTACGAGCGGACCGCTCACCCATTCACGGCGAAATATGCCAAGGCCGCGCTGGCCATGGTCGCCCTGTCGCCCGGCGCCCGCGTTCTCGATATAGCGGCGGGGACCGGCGCATTGGCGCTGGAGGCGGCTCGGGCAGGCGCACAGGTGCTGGCGACCGACTTTTCGCCCGGCATGGTCGCCCGCATTGCAGCTCAGGGCCTGCCCAATGTTGAGGCCAGGGTCATGAATGGCCAGGCGTTGACGCTGCCGGACGGCGGGTTCGACGCGGTCTTTTCGATCTTTGGTGTGATCATGTTCCCGGACTGGCGAAAGGGCCTTTCCGAGATGGCGCGGGTCACCCGCCCGGGCGGTCATGGCGTCATCGCCACCTGGCGCGACAGCGGCGCGGCCACCTTCCTGCTGCTCAGCCAGGTGCGCCGGACCCTGTTCCCGGGGCGCGAGGGGATGAGCATGCCCGAGGCGGTCATAGCCCTGAGCGAACCGGAGAACTTCGCGCGCGAGATGGTCACCGCCGGATTTGCGGATCCGCAGATCCAGGCCGCAATCTTCGACTTTGAGCTCGATGTCGCCGCCCTGGATGAGCCTGACACGCTCTTTGGCATGTCGCCGGACTGGACCAGCCTCACCGACGCCGACAAGAGCGCCGTAGTGGCAGAGGTCCGCCGGATGGCTGCAGGCCGCGCCATCCTTCCGATCCCGTCCACGGCCCTGATCGGCGTGGCGAAGCGCTAGGCGCTCACATGGCCTCGGCAAGGGCTGCGGAGGCGCCCCGGCTCGCCACGAGGCTCTCACGGGCCTGCTGGGTCTCGCGCCGTGGGGGCGCGCCGAACATCCGGGCGTATTCGCGGCTGAACTGGGACACGCTTTCATAGCCCACCGAGAAGGCGGCGGGGCCTGCCCGCTCGCCTTCGGTCAGCATGCGGCGCCGAGCCTCCAGAAGGCGCAGATGCTTCTGGTACTGCAAGGGCGACATGGAGGTCAGCGCCTTGAAATGCTGATGGAAGGCCGAGGGGCTCAGGCCCGCGAGGCCTGCCAGCTCGGCCACACTGAGCGGCGTATCAAAGTGCTCCCGCAGGTGATGGATGGCGACGGCGATCCGCTGCGGCGGCCCCTCGGGCAGGACCATGCGGGCGACATTCGCCGCCGCGCGGCTGGTCAGCAGCCAGTAGGCGATCTCGCGCATGACACCGGGATAGAGAATGTCGACCGCGGCCGGCTGCTCCACCAGCTCGATCAGGCGCAACATGGCCGCAGCGATCCGCTCATCGACCTCTTCGACCACCAGGCCGAGCCCCGCCGGGCCGCGGGGCTGGGCGGCCTTCTCCATCCGGGTGACCACATCGAGAATGATGTCGGGATCAAGCGCCAGGGTCGCGCCGATAAAGGGCCTCTCCGGCGTGGCGTCGATGATCTCGCTGAGCACCGGCACCTCGACCGTAATCACCAGGGACTGCATGTGGCCGTAGGTCAGGGTGCTGTCGCCGATCATCACCCGCTTGGCCGCCTGGGCGATCAGGCATAGCGAAGGGCGATAGGTCATGTGCCTCGGCGGCACGCAGCCATAAGTTCGGATCAGCCGCAGCCCCGGCACGGCTGTCTCGATTCCCCCGTTCTCAACCCCTTGCCGGTCAAGAACTCCGGCGATTGCGTCAGTCAGTCGGCTGGCCATCGGAGCCTCCCATTTCACGCTCCAAGGGCTACGCCCTTGATCAGGCTCCGGCAAGGCGACCTGGAGTTTCAGGCAAAAAACGCGGCGCTTCCGACATTCGCTTTTCCGGGCGTTCGCACGAGCTTGAGGACCTCAACCGACCGCCCCGGCGGTCCTGAAGTCGGAGCCTCTCATGAGCCGTTGGACCGCCGAAGACATCCCGCCGCAGAGGGGCCGGACCGCTGTCGTGACCGGCGCTGCCGGTCTGGGCTTCGAGACCGCCCGAGCGCTGGCCCGCGCTGGCGCTCAGGTTATTGTCGCCAGCCGAAATCCGGAGACAGGGGCCGAAGCCATCGGGCGCATCAAGCGCGAGATCCCTTCGGCCCTGGTCCGGTTCGAGGCGGTGGACCTGGGCGACCTCGGCTCGGTCGCCGCGCTCGCCGCCCGGCTTCGCGACCAGATCCAGGGGCTGGACCTGCTGATCAACAACGCCGGGGTGATGACGCCGCCCCGTCGGATGGAGACGGCCGACGGCTTCGAGCTGCAGTTCGGGACCAACTATCTGGGCCACTTCACCCTGACCGCCCTGCTGCTGCCGCTTCTGATGAACGCGGGACAGGCGCGGGTGGTGACGGTGTCGAGCATCGCGGCTCGACAGGGGCGGATCAACTTCTCGGACCTGCAGGCAGGCGGGGGCTACAACCCCATGCTTGTCTACGCTCAGTCGAAGCTGGCCTGCCTCATGTTCGCTTTGGAGCTGCAGCGCCGAAGCCAGGACCGTGGCTGGGGCGTGACGAGCATGGCCGCTCATCCAGGCGTTTCGCGCACCAGGCTCCTCTATAACGCGCCCGGCGGACCGACCCGCCTCAGGCGCACCCTGCGCGCCCTGTTGTGGTTCATGTTCCAGCCCGTGCCCCAGGGCGCCCTGCCGCAACTCTTCGCCGCGACAGCGTCGGCGGCCGAGGGCGGCGCCTACTATGGCCCGGACGGACTGGCCGAACTGAATGGCTTTCCGACCGAAGCCCGCATTCCCCGGCCGGCGACGGACAAGGCCGCCTGCGATCGCCTGTGGGAGGTCTCGGAAGACCTGACCGGCGTCAGATTCCCGGCGAAGCCATGACGGGCTCCAATTCCATGCACACGCAGTATGCCCGTGGCTGGCGACTCCCCGCACTCCTGGCGATCCTGTTGCTGATCAATGCGATCAGCCAGATCGATCGGATTCTGCCGTTTATCCTGGCCGAGGCGATCAAAACCGACCTGTCACTGTCCGACACCCAGATCGGCCTGCTGACCGGCGTCGCCTTCGCCGTCTGCTATACCCTGCTGTCCCTTCCCCTGGCGCGCGCCGCCGACCGCGGCTCGCCCCGGCTGGTCCTGCTGATCTGCCTGGTGGTCTGGAGCGCGATGACGGCGCTTGGGGGCATGGCGGCAAGCTTCCTGTTCCTGGCGCTGACCCGGTTCGGCGTCGCCCTCGGCGAGGCCGGGGCCATCCCTTCCGGCCACGCCCTGATCGTCCGTCTCGTCCCACCTGAGCGCCGGGGCCTGGCCATCGGCCTCTTCTCCATGGGGATTCCGCTGGGCACCATGGTCGGTTTCGCGGCCGGTGGCGCGATGGCCGACACCCTGGGTTGGCGCGCCGCCCTGATCGGGGCAGGAGCGGCTGGCGGTCTCGCCGCCCTGCTGGCCCTGCTGGTCATTCGCCCGACCCCACCCGCGCCTCGGAGCGAGGCCGACAACCAACCGTTCCTCGCCTCGGCGCTCCGGCTCGCCGCCGCGCCCGGCTTCCGCTGGTTGCTGGCCGGCGGGGTGGCCGTCGGCTTCGGCACGGCCCCCTTCTACGCCTTCTCAGCCCCCTTCCTGATCCGCACGCATGAGTACACCGCCGGCGAGGTCGGGCTCGCCTTCGGCCTGCTCCAGGGCCTGATGGGCGTCCTCGGGACCCTGCTCGGCGGCCGCGCCTTCGACCGCGCCGCCCAGTCGGGAACGGGCCATGTGCTGCGTCCCCCGGCCCTCGCCCTGCTGATCGCCGCCCCGGCGCTGGCCGCGGGCCTGTTCGCGCCGGAAGGCTGGATGTCGATCGCCCTGTTCACGCCCGGCATGTTCGCCTTCGCCTTCCTTCTGCCCTGGGCCTTCGGCGCGGCGCATCTGGTGGCGGGACCCGGCCGGCAGGCCCTGGCCTCCAGCCTGATGATGATCGCGTCGGGCCTCTTGGGACCGGCCCTCGGCCCTGTCCTCGTCGGAATGGTCAGCGACGCGGTCGCCAGCTCCGGGCTGTCGAACAGCCTGGGGTTCGGCTTGCTGATTGCGCCGTCGGGCGTCGTCCTCGCCGGCCTGGCCTGCCTGATCGCCGATCAGCGCATCGCAGCTCAACTGGGCGCCGCGCCCGCCGATATCCTGCGCCTCTCGCATTCAACCTAAGGAGACACTCATGTCAGAGACTTCGCGCCGTTCCCTGATCGCCCTGGCCGCCGCAGCCCCCCTCGCCGTCGCCAGCGGCGCTTCAGCCCAGACCAACAGCCACGCCTCGGTCTCGCCCGGCGCCGGCCGGACCGCCATCGTCACGGGTTCTTCCCGAGGCATTGGCGCTGCGACGGCGAAACGCCTCGCGCAGGACGGTTTCGCCGTGACCGTGAACTATCTCACCAATCGCGATCTCGCCGCCCAGGTGGTTGCGGACATCGAGGCGACAGGCGGGCGCGCGATCGCCCATCAGGCCGATGTCGCCGATCCCGGCGCCGTGCACGCCTTGTTCGAGGCGAACGAACGCGCCTTCGGGGGCGTCGATGTGGTGGTCAGCAACGCCGGCATCATGAACATCGCACCGCTGGCTCAGATGACGGACGAAGCGTTCGACCGGATGATCGCCACCAATCTGAAGGGGGGTTTCAACGTGCTGCGCGAGGCGGCGCGACGCACCCGAGACGGGGGCCGCATCATCAGCCTGGCCTCGACCTCGATGACGCAGAAGCGGGCCACCCATGGTCCCTACGCGGCTACGAAAGCCGCGCAGGAAATGCTCAGCGGCTCGCTGGCGAAGGAGCTGGCCGGCCGCCGGATTTCGGTCAACGCCCTGGCGCCAGGACCGACCAACACAGACCTGTTCCGGGTTCCCGAGCCTCTCAGACGCCAGGCGGCCGAGGCGACACCCTATGGCCGGATCGGCGAACCCCAGGACGTGGCCAACGCCATCGCCGTGCTCTGTTCGGACGACGGCGAATGGATCAACGGGCAGTTGGTCTTCGCCAACGGCGGCTTCTTCTGACCATCTCGGCCTCGGAGCTGTTGACGGGACAGGCCAAGACTCCGTCAGCTCGCCCCCTTCATCACCTCCGCAGACCGCCCGTCGAAGTCCCGCGCGATGTCGGCCAGCGTCACCTCGCCGAACCGGGCGATGACAAGAGCCTCGGCGGCGGAGAGGGTGTCGGCGACGGCGGCGTTGACGGCCTGTTCCACCAGGCAGCGGGGGTCGTCGTCGGCCAGGCCGATGGCGAACAGGCGTGGGTCGCCCAGGGCGCGGTAGATGTCCAGCAGGCTCACCTCGGCCAGGGTGCGGTTGAGCGCCCAGCCGCCGCCGTGGCCTTTTTCAGAGCGCACGATGCCCTGGTCGCGCAGCCCCGCCATGGTGCGGCGGACCACCACGGCATTGGTGCTGAGCATCTGGGCCAGGTGCTCGGACGTCATTGCGCCGTCGTGGCGGTCCATATGGATCAGGGCGTGCAGCATGCGCGAGAGGCGGCTGTCGCTTCGCATCGGGACTCTCCGGTTCGTCCTCCAGCATAGGCCATAATTCTCGGAACAACAGGAGTTGCGTGATATGCCCTCAAGCCCCATCATGTAACTTCTGAAGCGGCAAGAAAGGCCGCGAGCAAAGATCAGGAGTTCCCATGTCCTACGACGTCATCATCATCGGCGGCGGCTTCGCCGGCATGTCGGCGGCCCTGCAGCTTGCCCGGGCGCGACGGCCAATCCTGATGATCGACGCAGGCCTGCCCCGTAACCGCTTCGCCGAGGCTTCCCACGGGTTCCTCGGCCAGGACGGCGCAGCGCCCGCCGCCATCATGCGCGAAGCCCTGCGCCAGCTCAGCGCCTATCCCACCGTGGATTTCGTCCATGGCCACGCGGCGGCGGCCCGGGGCGAGCTCGACCGGTTCGAGGTGGAGATGGAGGATGGCGCGGTTCATGCCGCCCGCCGGCTGATCCTGGCCACCGGGGTCGCCGACACCCTGCCCGACATTCCAGGCCTGGCCGAGCGGTGGGGCGTCAGCGTCATGCACTGCCCCTATTGCCACGGCTATGAGGTGCGCGACCGCCGCATCGGCGTCCTGGCCAACCATCCCATGGCGGCCCACCAGGCCCTGATGCTGCCCGACTGGGGGCCGACCACCTTCTTCACGCAGGGGCTAATGGAGATCGACGCCGACCTCGCCGCCAAGCTCGCCGGCCGCGGGGTGCAGGCGGAGACCACGCCCATCGTCGCGGTGCTGGGGGAGGGTCAGGAGATCGCCGCGGTCCGCCTGGCCGATGGCCGCGTGGCGCCGCTGGAAGCCATCTTCACCGCGCCGAAGACCGCGCCGGCCAGCCCCCTGGCCGAACAGCTCGGCTGCGCCTTCGAGGACGGCATGACCGGGCCGCACGTGAAACTGGAAACCGGCCAGCAGACCACCCTGCCCGGCGTCTACAGCGCCGGCGACGTCGCCAGCCCGATGCACAACGCCACCCTGGCCTCGGCCGCCGGCGTCATGGCCGGCATCGGCGCGCATCAGTCGCTAATCTTCTAGCCAGCCGGTCAAAGCCCGGCCATGAGGGGGCCGAACGGCTCCCGCGGCCCCAGGTCGCTGGACAAGGCCCCGCGACCTTGGCGCAATGGGTCCAGGCGAGGACAGGAGATCACATGGCGACGGACGCAGCGGGACTAAACCTTGGCCACGCCGTGGTGCTGCTGGGCGCCGCGGTCATCGCCGTGCCGTTGTTTCGCCGGCTGCAGCTCGGCTCTGTGCTGGGCTATCTGGCGGCCGGCCTGCTGATCGGCCCGTTCGGCCTGGCCTTCATCTCCGAGCCCGAGACCATTCTTCATGTGGCCGAGCTCGGCGTGGTGATGTTTCTGTTCATCATCGGCCTGGAGATGCGGCCCGCCAAGCTGTGGAACCTGCGGCGGGAGATTTTCGGCCTCGGCGCCGCCCAGGTCCTGGTCTGCGCCGCCCTGCTCTCGGGTCTGGGCGTCCTGGCCGGCCTGCCCCTGGTCGCCGCGGTGATCGGGGCCAGCGGCTTTGTGCTGTCGTCCACCGCCGTGATCATGAAGATGCTGGACGAGCGCGGCCAGACCAACAGCCCCGCCGGTCAGCGGGCGGTTTCGATCCTGCTGCTGGAAGACCTGGCCGTGGTTCCCCTGCTGGCCCTGGTGGCCGTGCTGGCCTCGCTGTCGGGTCAGGCCGTGGAGGCCGCCCGGCCAGTCTGGCTCTCCATCCTCATGGCGGTCGGAACCCTGACGGCCCTGCTGGCGGCCGGGCGTTGGCTGCTCAACCCCTTCTTTGGCCTGCTGGCGCGAACAGGGGCGAGGGAGATCATGACGGCCGCAGCCCTGCTGGTGGTGCTGGGGTCGGCCATGTTCCTCGACTGGGGCGGTCTTTCCATGGCCATGGGCGCCTTCATGGCCGGCGTCTTGCTCTCGGAATCCACCTTCCGCCACCAGCTGGAGGCCGACATCGAGCCCTTCCGCGGCATCCTGCTCGGCCTGTTCTTCATCAGCGTCGGCATGTCCCTCAACCTCGCCGTGGTCGCGGAGTCCTGGGCGCTGATCGCCGGAGGAGTGCTGGCCTTCATGGTCATCAAGGCGGCGGGCATCTACGCCGTCGCCCGCCTGTTCCGGGCCAGTCCCCGGGAGTCGATCGAGCGGGCGGCCCTGTTTGCGCAAGGGGGCGAGTTCGCCTTTGTCCTCTATGGCGCGGCCCTCGCCGGCGGCGTGATCGATGCGCGCATCAGCGCCATCATGACCGCCATCGTCATCCTCTCCATGGCGCTGACCCCCGTGGTGATCATCCTGCTGGATCGCCTGACGCCCCGGCTGAAGCTCTCCATGGATGGGATCGAAGAGGCCAATGGCCTGCAGGGCCAGATCCTGCTGATCGGCTTTGGCCGCTTCAGCCAGGTGGTCAGCCAGCCGCTGCTGGCCCGAGGCTTCGAGATCGCGCTGATCGAGAACGACGTGGAGATGATCCAGGCCGCCGCCAATTTCGGCTTCAAGGTCTATTACGGCGATGGCGCGCGCCTCGATGTGCTGCGCGCCTCGGGCGCCGAGACGGCCGAGGCGATCATGATCGGCGTCGACAAGCCCGAGGTGGCCGATCACATCGTCGAGCTGGTGAAGTCCGAGTTTCCCCACGCCAAGCTGTTCGTGCGGGCCTATGACCGCGGCCATTCCATGCGCCTGACCCAGGCCGGGGTCGATTTCCAGATCCGCGAAACCTTCGAGTCGGCGGTGGCCATGGGCGAGCGCCTGTTGCTCGACCTGGGCGTCGAGCCGGAGGACGCCGCCGAAACCATCGTCGAGGTCCGCCGCAGCGACGAGGCGCGGTTCGAGGCGCAGCTGGTCGGCGGCATCGAGGCGGGGCGCGGCATGATGCGCGGCAATATGGTGACGCCGCAGCCGACGCCCTTCTCGAAACCCCGCCGAGAAGCTCAGGCGATCAATCCCGAGGCCGCCGGCCTCATCGCCGAGAAGGCCGCCAGTCGCGAGACCGAGCCGACCGCCTGAGGCGTCCGCCCGTCCGTGGTCTATCGGCGCCGCATGCGCTATGGGGGCGTTAACCCATTCCGCCCCATAAACCCTGTCGGAAGAGAGCGTGCGCCCATGCCCATGACCCAGGCTGATTTGGAAACCTCGCTGCGCGAGGCCTTTCCCGACGCCCAGATCGCCATCGAGGATCTCGCCGGCGACGGCGACCACTACCGCGCGCGCATCATATCTGACGCCTTCAAGGGCCTGCCGCGGGTGCGCCAGCACCAGCTGGTCTATGCCGCTCTGAAAGGCAAGATGGGCGGCGAACTGCACGCGCTGGCCCTTGAGACCTCGGTTCCAGGCTAGGGCGGGGAGGCCATGCGCTACCGGCCGTTCGGCATATCAGGCAAGGTGGTCTCGGCGCTGAGCCTGCTGCTACGCGACACCGGCCGCAGTCAGGCTCCTGGCGCCTGGCGGACGCTGGCCGTCTGCGCCATGGAATGCGGCATCAACGCCTTTGAACTCGAAGCCGGCGTCGCTCCGCTGGCGGCCGGGTTCCGGGAGGCGATGGAGGCGGTCGAGCGCCGCCTGCTGTTCGTCGCCTGGCGGATCATCGGCGATGGCCGCACCCCCACCGATGGGCGCTATCTGCGGGAGGCCGTCCGCGAAGGCCTGAACCAGACCGGCTCCGGCTATTTCGACCTGCTGACCCTGGACGAGGCCGCCTATGCGGCCCTGACGCCGGAAGGCGCTGCAACCCTGGACGACCTCCGGGCCGCCGGACTGGCGCTGCAGATCGGTGTGGCTGGCGTTGGCGACCTGGTGGACCAGGCGGTGGCCACCGGCGCCTTCGACGCCCTGGGCTCACCGTTCAACCTGACGTCCGGGTGGCACATCCGCCGCCGGATCCGCGAAGCGGCTCACCTCAACATGTCGATCACCGGCTTCGACGCCTTTCCGCCGGAGCTGTGCCGCCCGCCCGCCCAGGTCGCAGCCAAGGCGGCGCTTTTCCGCCGCGCGGGGCCGAGCGCGGCCACGGTCGGCGTCTATGCCTTCCTGCACGAGACTCGCAACTGGGCGGCCGACGAGCTCTGCCTCGCCTACGCCCTCACCGAGCCAGCCCTGGCCTGCGTCCAGATCGAGGCCCACCGCCCCGAGGTGATCGAGCGCCTGGCCGCCGTGCCCGACCGCGAACTGCCCACGGGCCTCGCCGCCCAGATCGAAATGGCGCGGATCGACACGCCCGCCGAGGCCCGCTCGGCGTGAGCAGCTATTGACCAGAAGGCGCCGCCTCCCTAGCTCTGTGCCTCAAGACTCCGATCCCATCGAAAGGCCGTTCCCATGAGCGAGGCCATGACCGATCCCGCCCACGACTTCATCGCCAAGACCCTGAAGGACCATCAGGTGGTCCTGTTCATGAAGGGCGTGCCCGAACAGCCCCGCTGCGGCTTCTCCGGCCTGGTGGTCCAGATCCTCGACCATCTCGGCGTGGACTTCGTCGGCGTCGACGTGCTGCAGGACGACGGCCTGCGGGACGGGATCAAGACCTACACCGACTGGCCAACCATCCCGCAGCTCTATGTGAAGGGCGAATTCGTCGGCGGCGCCGACATCGTCCGCGAGATGTTCCAGAACGGCGAGCTGAAACCCTTTCTCAGCCAGCAGGGCGTCCTGGCTGCGTGAGTCGGGCCTTCGAGCCCCCACCCGGGCGGCAGGTCTTTTGCCGCAGCTTCACGCCGACCGCGTCGGACATCGACGCCAATGGCCATGTGAACAATGTGGTCTATCTGGGCTGGGCGCAGGATCTCGCGATCGCCCATTGGGACTCAGCCGCTGGCCCTGACGAATCCGATGCGCTTGCCTGGGTGGCCCTTCGCCACGAGGTGGACTATCGCCGCGCCCTGCTGCCGGGCGAGACGGCGCTCGGCCGCACCTGGGTTTCCGACAAGGCCGAGGGGCCGCGTTTCGACCGATTCGTGCGCATCGATGGCCCCGACGGCGCCATGTGCGCCCAGGTCCGCACCGTCTGGTGCCTGATCGAAAGGTCGACCGGCCGTCCCCGCCGGGTCCCAGCCGAGCTGATCGCCCGGTTTGGTTAAGGTTTAGCGCCTTGGCGCCGCTTGCGGCATGATGGGGTCCCAGGAGGCGGTTCATGGACGGTTTCGCCAGTCTCTTCTCGGCCTTCGGTCTGGCCAGCGCCGCCGGCCTCAACGCCTATGTGCCCCTGCTCACCGTCGGCCTCGTGGCCCGCTACACCGACCTGGTCTCCCTGGCCGAGCCCTTCGACGTGCTCACCCAGCCCTGGGTGCTGGCGGTCATCGGTGTCCTGGCGGTCGTCGATTTCGTCGCCGACAAGATCCCGGCGGTCGATAGCGCCTGGCACGGCCTGGGCGCCCTGGTCAGTCCCATCGCCGGCGCCGTCCTCTTCGCCAGCCAGCAGAATGTGCTCAGCGACATGCACCCGGCGATCGGCGCGCTGGCCGGCCTCGTCGTCGCTGGCGGGTTTCACGGGAGCCGGGCTGCGGTGCGGCCGATCTCCACCGCCACCACCGGCGGCCTGGGCAATCCCGTGCTGTCTCTGCTGGAGGATCTGCTCTCCGGCCTGCTCAGCGTCCTGGCGGTGTTCCTGCCGGTCATCGCCTTTGGCCTCGCCGGCCTCGTGGCGGTCATTGTCGTCCTGATGCTGATGCGGGCGGCCCGCGTCTGGCGCGAACGCAAGGCCGCACGCCTGCGACCGGGCTGAGGTCAGAGGCCGGGCCAGGCGATCAGCGGATTGAGCAGGAAGACCGGATCGCGGGCCATCAGCCCAAGCTCCTCATAGCTGAAGGTGAGCGACACATGCCCCGCCACCAGCGAGCGGCATTCGTCCAGCCGCTTGCGGCCAAAGGCCAGGGTCACCGCTTCGCCCTGCCGCTCCACATAGAAGGCGAAGTCGCCCTTGGTGGTGCAGCCGTTGGACGCCACCTTGATCGTCAGCTCCCGCCGGCCGGCCTCGGCGGCGTAGAGCGGCTCCAGTTCGGCCAGGGGAAGACCGGACGGAGCCAGGATCGGCGGCGGCGGAACCGTGGCGCAGCCGGCCAGCAGGGCGGCGACCGAGGCCATCATCAGGAAGCGGCGCGTCATGCCCCCTATCGGCCACATCCCTGCGGCCAGGGAAAGTCCCCAGTGTGGATAAACCGGCGCTTAGCCTACGCCGCCTTCGACCTCCCCCTTGGGCCGTTTGGCCTTGAGCAACGAGGCGATCACGCCGCCGGCCAGCAGGCTGATGGTGATGCCCAGCGACCAGGGGGCGGGGAACTTGCCGCCGAAGAACAGGTCGCCCGCAAAGATCTTGAAGCCGATGAACACCAGCACCAGAGCCAGCGCCACCTTCAGATAGTGGAAGCGGTGGACCGCGTTCTCCAGGGCGAAATAGAGCGCCCGCAGCCCCAGGATCGCGAAGATGTTGGAGGTGTAGACGATGTAGGGGTCCTGGGTGATGGCGAAGATGGCCGGCACCGAGTCGATGGCGAAGACCAGGTCGGCGAACTCCACCAGCACCAGGGCCAGGAACAGCGGCGTGACGAACAGCATCAGCTTGCCGCTGACCGGATCAGCCTGCCGCACGAAGAACTTCGAGCCCTGGAAGCCGTCGGTCACCCGCAGATGGCCCCGCAGCCATTTCAGGATGGCGTTGTCGGTCAGGTCCTTGGCCTCTTCGGCGTCGCTGGCGAAGGACTCCTTGAGCATCTTGGCGCCGGTGAACAGCAGGAAGGCCCCGAAGATGTAGAGCACCCAGGCGAAGTTCGCGACCAGGGCCGCGCCGATGCCGATCATGATCGCCCGCAGGATGATCACACCCAGAATGCCCCAGAAGAGCACCCGGTGCTGCAGCTCCCGCGGCACGGCGAAATAGGCCAGGATCAGCGAGATGACGAAGACGTTGTCGAGCGCCAGGGTCAGCTCGAGGAGATAGCCGGTGTAGTATTCCACCGCCTTCTGCGAGCCGAGATCGTACCAGATCCAGGCGCCGAAGCTCAGGCCGATAGCGATATAGGCGGCCGCGGCCTTCACCGATTCCGCCGGACCAATGACGTGGTCCTTACGATTGAAAACCCCCAGGTCGAGGGTCAGGACCGTGAGCACGATCCCAAGGAACAACAGCCAGAGCCATGCGGCCTGACCGAGAAACGGCGTTTGTAAAAATATAAGGAGAGCGTCCATCGGACCCCGCACCTCTCATAGTCACGACGCCGCGTCCGCGTCTGGAGAGTGAAGATCCGACATCGTCGCGACCGCCGTCGCGACCAGAGGGGCCCGGACCGAGCGGCGGACATAGGAGGACTGATCGGCCCCGTCAACGGGGGCGCGGCGATCTCAGGTCGAATAGGTCAAACTGGGATACCAGTCGGCGCCTCGCCCCTCCGGCGTCATGTCGAGCACCATCCAGAGCGGCGCGGGGTCGGGCGCACCGCGAGGATCCTGCCCTGGATCGGGGCTCGTCATCTCACCGGACCAGAAGTGGCGGACCACGCCATCGCGGCGCGTGAAGACGTTGATCGCCGGAACCTCCTCGCCCTCCGGCGTCAGGCCGAGATAGTCCTGGAAATAGGCTCCGGTCAGATCGCTGAAGAGCCGCAGGTCACGCCATCCGCGCTCGGCTTTCCAGGCGGTCAGCCGGTCGATGGGTGATCGCGCAATGACCGCCAGGGAAACCTTCTGGTCGATGTCGGCGGCGTTCCCCTCCCAGGCGTCCAGCAGGTTGGTGCACATGGGGCACGGCCGCGCCCGTTGTGGCCCGAACATGTAGGAATAGGTGACCAGCGTGTCGTGGCGGCCGAACAGGCCGGCCAGGTCGATCACTCCGGCCTCGCCTCCGAACCGATAGTCGCCGGTCACCGGCCCGCCGGGCGGCAGGGCCCGACGCTGGGCCGCCACCCGCTCGATATGCCGGCGCAGCTCGATTTCCTCGGCCAGCAGGGCCGTGCGCGCGGCGCGATAGTCCGCGCTCTCATTGGGGATACGGATCGGATTGTCGCGGGCCAGGTCCTGAGCTGGGACCAGGGTCGGGATCTTGGCGTCCATGGCGGTTCCCTCCTTGGGTTTCCCCTAGGACGGACGTCCTCCGGGCGTTCCGACATCCCTCGCCCCAGCGGCCACGAAAAAGGCCCCGGCTTTCGCCGGGGCCTTCTTGTCGCTTTCACAGATCGACCGCCTTAGGAGGCGTAGAATTCGACCACGAGGTTCGGTTCCATCTTCACCGGATAGGGCACTTCGGCCAGTTCCGGGGCGCGGATGAAGCGGGCCGACAGGCCCTTGGCGTCGACTTCGATATAGTCGGGAACGTCACGTTCCCCCGAAGCCTGGGCTTCCAGAACCAGGGCCATGTTGCGCGAGCGCTCGCGCACCTCGACCACGTCGCCGGGCTTCACCCGATAGGACGGGATGTTCACGCGCTTGCCGTTCACAGTCACGTGGCCGTGGTTCACGAACTGACGCGAGGCGAACACGGTGGGGACGAACTTGGCGCGGTAGACCACCGCATCCAGGCGCGATTCCAGCAGGGCGATCAGGTTTTCCGAGGTGTTGCCCTTGCGGCGCGCAGCCTCGGTATAGGTGCGGCTGAACTGCTTTTCGGTCAGGCTGCCGTAATAGCCCTTGAGCTTCTGCTTGGCGCGCAGCTGCAGGCCGAAGTCAGAAACCTTGGACTTGCGGCGCTGGCCATGCTGGCCGGGGCCGTAGGAACGCTGGTTCACCGGCGACTTGGCGCGGCCCCAGATGTTCTCGCCCATGCGGCGGTCGAGCTTGTATTTCGCGGAATGACGCTTGGTCATGAACACTCTTCATCATCGACACGGCCCGGCGCTTCCGAGAGTGGAGGCGCGATCTCAACGGCGGGGCCCGTATCACCCGTAATGGTCTTCGCACCGCGCAGTCGCCCGCCGGTGTGAAGGCGCGGTGTATGCCCACCGGGACCGCGGGAGTCAAGGTGACCGGGGGGCTAAGGCCTTGCGGCCATGGCGGACAGGGCCATGGCGTCATTGGCCGGGCGAGACGGAAGTTCGCCCAGAACCTTCCGCCGTACGATCTCGGCCAGGGCGCGAACCTCGATGGCGGCCTGACCACGGGGCTCCCATTCGGTGACCCCCTGCCCTTCCGACAGGGCCGACTGATAGGCCTGCCGCACCCGCAGGGGCGCCGCCGCCACGGGGACGCCGGCGAAGCGCAGGGCGTCCAGGGTCGAGGACACCTGGCTGGGCTCCCGCCCCTGCCGCGCCGAGGGGCACTGGTTCAGGACGATCAGGCCACTGGCGCGAAGCTGGCGGAGGAGTTCCAGGGTCTTCAGGGCCGCGGCCACGTCGAGATAGGTGGGGCGGCTGACCACCAGGCACAGGTCGGCCACCTTGATGGCGGCGACGACATCGCCCTCCGGAGCGGCCGGGGTGTCGATGATCAGCAGGTCCCCGCCGCTGCGCCGGGACGCCGTCGTCAGGGCGAACAGCTTGGAGGCCGAGGTTTCCACCACCGACAGGCTATGGGCCCGAAGCGCCTCGCTGGAGGACCGCAGCGGATCAGCGTCGGCCAGCACCGCGCGCGCGCCCTGTTCGCGCAGGGCCGCCGCCAGATTGACCGCCACCGTCGTCTTGCCGGCGCCGCCTTTGCGGGAAATGACTGCGATGGTTTTCATGATCGCCCCCGCCAAAACCCTAGGCCCAACTTATCCACAGGATCAAGACGTCCCCATGGGCGAGCCGGCGCCACCGGGACGGGCGCCCTGTCGGAAAGCGTCAGGCCGTGCGGGTCTGTCGGCCATGGGCAGGCCTCAGGCGCGGACCCCGCCATCGACCCGAAGGTCCTCGCCGGTCACGTAGCTGGCGGCGCTGTCAGCCAGATACATGACGGCGTGGGCGATCTCCTCCGGCTGGCCTGCGCGGCCGGCCGGGGTCCGGGCGCCGGAGGCCTGCGCCGCGCCGCCGCCCATCATCGGCGTGTCAATGGGACCGGGCGAGACGGCGTTGACCCGGATATTGTCGCCGGCCACCTGCAGGGCGGTGGAGCGGGTCAGGCTCAGCACGCCAGCCTTGGACAGGGCGTAGGACATGATGGGGCCGGAGCCCACATAGCCCATGACCGAGGCAGTATTGATGATCGACCCGCCGCCCCGGGCCTTCATGGCCGGGATTTCGTGATTGGCGCAGCGGATCACGCCCTCGAGATTGGTAGCCATGATGTCGTTGTGGACCGCCCAGTCGAAGTCCGCGCCCATGTCGCCGGCCCGCCCCGCGATCCCAGCATTGTTGAAGGCGATGTCGAGCCCCCCGAAAGTCTCGACGCAGGCCGCCACCAGGGCGGCCACATCGGCCTCGACCCGCACATCGGCCCGCCGATAGATGGCTTCGCCGCCGGCGGCCCGGATCTCGGCCTGAACCTCGGCGCCCAGGGCCTCGCGGCGACCGCAGAACATCACCTTGGCGCCCTCCAGGGCAAAGGCCTTGGCCGTCGCCCGGCCGATGCCGGAGGTCGCCCCGGTGATCAGCACCACCTTGCCGGCGAAGCGGCCATTCCGAGCCAGGGCGGTCGCGCCCTCCGGCGGGGTCTTCAGGTCGGCGGCGGCGGCCGATTGGGCCGCCGCGGCGGCCAGGCCCATCCCACCGGCGATCAAGGCGCGGCGCGAGGGCGTCGTATCGGAATGGGCCATGTCATCCTCCAGAAGCTGGGCGGCTGCCGGCGGGATCGCCGCGACGCCTCGTTTGCCGCCTCGCAAGACGACGTTCTTTCATCATGAGGCACGGTCGGGCGCGGCGGCAACCATGCCGGGACTCAGCCATTCTCTGGAGATGAAGCAGATGCCTGGACGTGGCGGTTTCGCATCCCTGAGCCTGACGGCGCTCCTGCTGTCAGGCTGCCTGGTGTCGACCCCCGACGATATGGAGACTCCAAGCCCCGACGGGCAGTTCATGCTCGACGTGACCTTTACAGGCGGCGGCCTGACCCTGCGCCCGGGCCTGGGCGCCGAACTGAGCCTGCGCCATGAGAGCGGCGCAGAGACCGCCTTCGCCACCCTGGACTCGGTCCGCAGCCTGGGGATCGCCTGGACCGGCGCCCGCGCCTTGCGGATCTGCGCTGAAGACGCCGAGCCCGTCGACGACGCCTCGGTGGTGGTGGAGACGCCGGCCGGCCCGGAGACCTTCACCGTCACCTATGCCTGCCCGGCCCAGCCGTCGCCCGCAGGCTTCCAGGGCTAGAGCGTGATCAGACCGCTTCCACCGGCGGCAGGCGGTAGGCGCCGTCCAGCAGTTCAGGCTTGGGCAGATAGGCGCGCATGAAGAGCGCGAAAGGCCCAGCGGGCGCCGGCAGCCAGTTGCCCTGCAAATCCTCACCGGGGCTTTCGCTGCCGATCCAGATGTCGAGGGAGCCGTCCTCGTTATAGGTCAGGCCCTCGGTGCGATCGCCGATCGCGTAGCGGTCCAGGGGATTGTCGGCGAAGAAGAACTGGCCGTCCTCGGTGGCCTCATACAGGCTGAGCGACCAGAAGGAATTCACCGGCGGCAGACGGTCGGCGGGGAAGTGAAGCCGGTAGGCCTTCAGCCCGTCATAGAGCCCGCGGGGCTGGTCGCCTCGGGCGCGCATATAGAGCGCCTCCACCGGCGGCAGGGCGGCCAGGCCCCCCAGCGCCACGCTGGCCCGGTAGTGATAGTTCTGCCCGAAGTCGCCCAGCGTCGCGCTGGGATAGGACCAGCCGTCGATGAAGTGGTCGCCGGTCAGGCCGCCCCGGCGCACCGCCACCCGCGCCTCGGCCAGGCCCGCCTCGATCTCGGCGGCCTCGGCGGCTGAGAACCGCGCAGGATCAAAGCCCGTCTCCAGTCCCAGGGGCGCGATCTCCTCCAGCAGGGCGCGGTCGGTGACCGGCGGCGGATTGGCCTTCATCAGGTCCGCCAGGGCGGTGAAATAGTCCTGCCAGGACGCGCTGCGCTTGACCGCCGGCGGCGGGGTCGGCGCCGCCGGCCCCTGGATCGCCAGGCCTGACTGAACCTGCTGCGCCGCCTCCAGGTCATCTGGCCCGTAGACCACGACCCGGCCCAGAGCCCAGACGTGGTTGGTCGGGGCGCGGACCACATGGCCGCCCTCGGCCGCCTCATGGGGGCCCACCAGGGTGAAGGTCCCGCCCTTGGGGCCGGTGGTGCGGGTCCCGAGGATCGCGAAATTGTTGGTGTAGGCGTCCATCAGGGCCAGGGAAAAATAGCGGTCCCCGGTCTGCGGCAGGGTCAGAGTCACCGGTCCCTGCGACAGGTCCAGCTGAGCCGACGAATAGAGGGTGTCGTTGTTCGGCGTGGTCACCGCCCGATGCTTGGGCGTGGCCAGCTTGCGCACATGGGCGATGGTGTTGAGGCTCTGGCCGAAGGACAGGCCCCGCGCCCGGGTCGTGGCGATCTCGATGAGCGGCAGGCCGTAGAGCCAAGCCTTCATCGCCGCCGTCTTCAGATCCGTTCCCGACATTGCGCTCTCCCCGACCGCAGATAGGTTATCATTGATCTCTTATGATCTCGGGAGGCGCCCCTGCGTCAAGTCTCCGAGCCGCCCGGACCCGCCGCCGCCTCGCGCTCGGCCTTCTCGCGGGCCAGCTTGTCCAGCACCCGCCCGCGGCCGCGCGAGAGGGCGGTCACCACCCCGCGAAAAGTACGCACCTCCTGATCGCTGAAGCTGGCCCGGCCCAGGGCCGAGCGGAGGTTCTGGATCATCGACGGCCGCTTCTCGGGCGGATGGAAGAAGCCGGCGGCGTCCAGCTCAGCCTCCAGCTGTCCATAGAGCCCCATCATAGCGGCCTGGTCGGCGGGCTCAGGCCCGTCCCGGAAGCGCGGCGGGGGGCCCGAGGCCTGGGTCATCCGCCACTCATAGGCGTTGATCGCCACGGCCTGGGCGAGATTCAGTGAATGGAAGCGCGGATCCACCGGCACGGTCACCACCGCCTGGCAAAGGGCGACCTCAGCGGTTTCCAGCCCGGCGCGCTCGGCCCCGAACAGCAGGCCGACCTTCCGGCCCGCGGCGGCGGCGGCGGCCAGCTCTCCGGCCGCCTCCCGCGGAGTGATCACCGGAAGCTGCAGCTCCCGCGGGCGCGCCGTGGTGGCGAACACCAGCTGCAGGTCCCCCACGGCCTCGGCCACGCTGCCGCAGACCTTGGCCCCGTCCAGGGGCCAGTCGGCGCCGGACGCCGAGGCCCAGGCCCGGTCCTGAGGCCAGCCGTCGCGGGGATTCACCAGCCGGAGATCCTCCAGGCCGAAGTTGGCCATCACCCGGGCGCAGGCCCCGATGTTCTCGGCCAGCTGAGGGGCGGACAGGATAATGGTTGGAGCGGGGGGAGAAATTACGGTCATGTGGCGTTTTCAGTCTGAGCGACGATGCGCGCAAGCCCCTCGCCCACTGTCCGGAGCCTTGCCCATGCGTCGCCTCGTCCTTCTGGCCGCCGTCCTGCTTGCCGCCGCCTGCGAACCGGGCATGCCGCAGACCGTCTCCACTACGCCGCGCCTGGACGCCGAACGCCTGGACGAGACGGCGGCCGAACTCACCGCCCGCGCCGCGCCAGCTCGCCTGGGGGCTGCAGTGATGAACCTGGAGAGCGGCGAGCTATGGGCGATCAACGGCGTCGATCGCTTCCCGATGCAGAGCGTCTTCAAGGCGCCCCTGGCCGCCGCCGTCCTGGCCGAGGTCGACGCCGGCCGCCTGGACCTGGAGGAGACCATTACGCTGATGGACGAAGACATCTCGCCGCCCTTCAGCCGCGTGGCCGACGCCTATCCAGGCCGCCGGGACTATACGGTGGCCGAGCTCCTGACCCTGGCGGCTGGCGCCAGCGACAACACCGCCGCCGACGTGTTGATGCGACGAATCGGCGGCCCCGGCGCCGTCACCGCCTGGCTGCGCGCCCAGGACATCCGTGAGATGCGGGTCGATCGCTATGAGCGCCAGCTGCAGCCGGAGATCGCCGGCCTCGACTCCTTCCGCCTGGATTGGAAGGGCGAAGCAGCCTACCGGGCCGCCCTGCAGGAGGTGCCCGCCGCCGAGCGGCAGGCCGCCACGGAGGCCTATCTGGCCGACCCGCGGGACACGACCACCCCCCGCGAGGCCCTGCTCTTCCTGGCCAAGCTCGCCCGGGGAGAGCTGCTGTCGCAGGCTTCCACCGCCCGCCTGCTGAAAATCATGGGCGAAACTCCCACCGGCGCGGGACGACTGGCGGCCGGCCTGCCGCCGGGCGCCCGCCTGGCCCACAAGACCGGCACGGCCCGCACGGACCTGGGCATGAATCCCGCCACCAACGACATCGGCCTCATCACCCTGGAGGATGGCCGACAATATGCGATCGCGGTCTTCCTCTCCGGCTCCACCCTGCCGGAGGCAGAGCGCGAGGCGATTTTCGCCGACCTGGCCCGCAGCGTGGCCCGCGCCATCGGCTGAGCCCTTCGGACTTGCCTTGGGTCAGGCGGACTTTTCTTGAGTCAGGTGCGCAGGCGAATCGATCCGACCAGCAGCAACGACTTTCCCCCGGGCCCATAGAGGCGAACACCGGTCGCCCGACCGGTCTCAAGTCGCTGGATCAGATTCTCCTGCGCCGGGTGCAGCCCGAGCGCCCGCAGCGCGGTGACCCTGGCGCCGCCCAAGGAGATGGGCTCGACGGCGAGGGTCAGCTCCTGACCACCTTCGGGCGCGAAGTCCTGGATTTTGCTGACTTGTCCGCGCAGACGGCCGCGACCTTCCGGCGACTCGAAGTCCCACGGCTCCGCCACCAGCACCAGGACTGGGGCTCCGATCAGGCCGTGTGGAAGAGGTTCGGCGCGCACGCAGGTTTAACTAGCTCACCTGTGCGACGTTCCCATGCCGATCATCTTTGACGCCGTCGTGGCTTTGCGCACCGGCGCAGGCCTTGTATACGGCCTCAACCCCTCAATTCCGCCACGGAGCGCGCCTCGCCTATGGCCAAGATCAAAGTCGCCAATCCCGTCGTCGATATCGACGGGGACGAGATGACCCGGATCATCTGGAAGATGATCAAGGACAAGCTCATCTTCCCCTACCTCGACCTCGAGATCGCCTATTACGATCTGGGCATCGAGTATCGCGACAAGACCGACGACAAGGTCACGGTCGAAGCCGCCGAGGCCATCCAGAAATACGGCGTCGGCATCAAGTGCGCGACGATTACGCCGGACGAGGCCCGGGTCGAAGAGTTCGGCCTCAAGCAGATGTGGCGCTCGCCCAACGGCACCATCCGCAACATCCTCGGCGGCGTGGTCTTCCGCGAGCCGATCATCTGCAAGAACGTCCCGCGCCTGATCCCCGGCTGGACCCAGCCGATCATCGTCGGCCGTCACGCCTATGGCGACCAGTACCGCGCCACCGACTTCCTGGTGCCCGGCAAGGGCAAGATGACCATTCGCTGGGAAGGCGAAAACGGCGACGTCATCGAGCGCGAAGTGTTCGACTATCCGGGTTCGGGCGTGGCCATGGCCATGTACAATCTGGACGACTCGATCCGCGAGTTCGCCGAGGCCTGCCTGGCCTACGGCCTGAACCGCAACTATCCGGTCTATCTCTCGACCAAGAACACCATCCTCAAGGCCTATGACGGGCGCTTCAAGGACATCTTCGCCGAGGTCTACGAGGCCAAGTACGCCGAGCAGTACAAGGCCGCCGGCATCGTCTACGAGCACCGCCTGATCGACGACATGGTCGCCTCGGCGCTCAAGTGGTCCGGCGGCTTCATCTGGGCCGCCAAGAACTATGACGGCGACGTCCAGTCCGACCAGGTGGCCCAGGGCTTCGGCTCGCTCGGCCTGATGACCTCGGTGCTGATCACCCCGGACGGCAAGACCCTGGAGGCCGAGGCCGCCCACGGCACCGTCACCCGCCACTATCGCCAGCATCAGCGCGGCGAGAGCACCTCGACCAACTCCATCGCCTCGATCTTCGCCTGGACCCGGGGCCTGGAGCACCGGGCCAAGCTGGACGGCAACGAGGCCCTGGCCAAATTCGCCAAGACCCTGGAAGAGGTCTGCGTCTCCACCGTGGAAAGCGGTTCGATGACCAAGGATCTGGCCCTGCTGGTGGGCGACACCCAGGGCTGGCTGACCACCGAAGGCTTCATCGACAAGGTGGCGGTCAATCTCGACAAGGCCCTGGCCGCCCGAGGCTGAGGCCTGGCCTGAGGCCCCTACGGTTCGGCGCGGCGCGCCGGACCGCCATGGGCGGCGACCGCGCCGAACGCGCGCCGCCGCGCCATCAGATCGCGCAGATCTTCCTTGTTGGTCACGGCCTTTCGGGCGTCCGAAACGACCTTGTCGGCGTGGATGCGAAGCACGGCCAGCCGATGCGGATCGCGCTCCTGCTCAGCCACCAGGGCCAGGATCTCCAGCAACCGGATGGCCACGCTGGGCGAGCCTGCCCCGTTCTGGCGGATCATGTCGAAGCAGACATCGACCAGGCCGGCATAGTCGCTGACCGGCCGGAGCAGCACCACGCGCCCATCCCGGATCGTCACCCCCGTGGGAAAGCTCCGGGGAACCACCCGGCAAAGGGCCGACCCCAGCTGGTCGAGAACGGCGATGGCCGTCATGGGGTCATTGATCCCCGGCGATAGCGCCCGGACGGCCACTTCCACCAGCTGGCGCACGCTATATTCCAGATCGCTGCCGGAGGTGCGCTTGGCGCCCAGGGCGGTGGCTCGCGCCACAGCCTCTTCCGCCCCCTGTGTCCCGGCGGGATGAACCAGGGCGACGCAGCCGCCGGCGACGACGAAATCGCCAGGCCGCACCAGCAGGCGGACCCGCGCCCCGGCCTCCTGCGCCCAGTCGGCGAGCGATTCCACATCGAGCTCCTGGAGATAGCCGTTGCGGCGATCGGTGAGCGGCCGAGCGCTCGACCAGTCAAGGTCAATGTCCCCTGGCTCCAGGGTATTGGGTTCGGGTTCGCCAAGCGTCAGGCTGTCCAGAGCTGCGAACAGCTCGCGGCGAACCAGGTCGATCACGGTGTCGATATTGATCCGCGTCGACATGTGGTGGACGTAGTAGACCAGCAGGGCCACGCAGAGCGCCGCCAAAGCCATGGCGCCGGCCAGGGCCAGGCGGGGCACGAACAGCTCATCCTCGCCGCCGCGAACCTGGCGCAGGACCACCAGGCAGTAGGCGAAGGTCCCCAGGAAGACCCCCAGCACCACCTGATTGCCCCGGTCGCGGGTGAAGTTGTCCAGAAGGCGCGGCCCCATCTGGCTCGACGCCAGGGTCAGGGCCGCGATGGTGATGGAAAAGAGGGTGCCGGTGACGCCGATGGTCGAGGTGGCGATAGCCCCCAGCAGGGTTCGGGCGCCGCTCTCGCCGCCCTCATAGAGCAGGGATTGGAGTGGTTCGGGAATCCAGTCGGCCCCCTCGGCCGCCACTGCGGCAAACGCCGCCGCCGTTCCGAGCGCAACCAGCACGGAGGGCACGACCCAGAAGGTCGTCCGCAGATCGTGCGCAAGCTTGTGTAGGCGGGCCCCCATGGCGTCTCAAACGCACAGGCCAAGCTTAGGCTCCGTGACGCGGCGGACGACCCCAGACCTCCCGGGGGGCGAGGGAAATGGCGGCGGGGCGATCACCGTGTTAAGCCTGAGCCATAACCTGCAAAGCTTGGCCGAGGGGACCCGACCGGCCCATGGTCAGACGTCAGCTCTTCCAGATCTTCCTGGTTTGCCTTGTCCTGTTCGCGCTCGCCTTCGCCGCGGCGCCCTGGTTCGCCTATCGGGCCCTGAAGGCCAATGCCCGGGACCAGGACGTGGCGGGCCTGGCCGAGATGGTGGATTTCCGCGCCCTGCGCACCAGCCTGCGCGACCAGGTCCGCGAGCCGCCGCCGCCGGAGCGCGCCGCCGGCGAGGCCGACCCCGCCCCCGACATCTGGCGTGATCCCATGGGCGCGGTCCGCCGGGCGCTGGAGCCCTTCGCCGAGCCCCTGGCCCCGCTCACCCCCGCGCCTGCCCGCCTCGAACCCTACCTGACCCCGGCCGGGCTCTATGACGTGGTCCGCGGCTATGAGCCGGGCGCCGCGCCACCCGAGCCGCCGCCGGCGCAGGGCGTCCGGCGCCTGTCCGCCCCTCTCAGGGAGCCCTGGCCCAGCCTGCGCTACTGGGGCGTCAACCGCACCCGGTTCGCCGTCCACCCGCCGGGGCGGCCGGGCGAGGTGAGTGTCCTGACCTTCCAGCGCACCGCCCTTTTCCAGTGGACCCTGGTCCATGTGCGCCTGCCTGAGCGCCCACAGCCCTAGACCCGGTCGGACCGTCGAGACTTGGACCTTGTTGCGCGCATCGCGCCCTTCTTCGCGATCATCGCCGTCGGCGCCGTGGCCGGCCGGATCGGCCTGCTGGGCGGCCGCCTGGGGGGCTGGCTGTCGGCCTACACCTTCTGGATCGGCTTTCCCGCCCTGCTGATCCGCTGGCTCGGCGACGCCCCTCCGCCGGACATGAGCCAAGCCGCCGCCCTGGGCCTCTATGGGATCAGCCTGGGCTTCATTCTGCTGGTCGCCTGGGCGGTGGCCCGGCGGCTCGGCCTGCCCCGCCAGAGTGTGGCCGGCCTGCCCATGGCCGCAGCCATCGGCAACACCGCCTTTCTGGGCGCGCCCCTGGCCGTCGCCGTGCTGGGTGAAGCCGTCCGTCCCCAGGCCGCAGCCTTGGTGGCGGTGGACTTCATCGTCCTGATGGGCCTGGCCGTGGCCATCCTGCAGACCGGCGCCGCCTCGGTCGGTCTTGGCGCAGCGCTGCGGCGGGTGCTGGCCAATCCCACCGTGCTGGGAGCCGTCTGCGGCCTCTTCCTGTCAGCGACAGGCATGCGGCTGCCCGGACCTGCCGACCAGGGGCTCAGCCTGCTCGCGGCGACCGCCAGCCCGATCGCCCTGATCGCGCTGGGCGGCCTCATCGGCCGTGAGGGCGCCTGGCCGGACCGCGCCGCCCTCGCCCCCTTGGGCCTCGCCCTGGGGCTGAAGCTGCTCGCCGCCCCGGTGCTGGTCTGGCTGGTCCTGGGACTCGGCGGAGCCGATCCGGCCACCCGCGCTGTCGCCACCCTGCTGGCGGCGTGTCCGACGGCCGTGAACGTCTTCATTCAGACCCGCGCCCTAGGCGTCTTCGCCCGCGGCGCCGCCGAGGCGGTGATTGCCGGTACGGTGCTGAGCGCACTGACCCTCTCCCTGGCCGCCCACTTCCTAAGCTAGAGCGTTCCTGTTATGTTCTTATCGTTGAGCGGGCCTAACGGGCTGGCTGATGAGATGGGAGAGATCAGATGACGACGCCGCCGACCGCCGGGGCCGCAGCCCCGGTTCTTGGCTACATGACCCTTGGCGCAGACGACCTGCCTGCCGCCGTCGCCTTCTATGACGCTGCGCTGGCGCCCCTGGGCCTGAGCCAGCTCTACGCCTTCGAAGGCTGGACCGGCTATGGCCGCGAAGGCGACCCCTCAGGCCAGACGCTTTGGGTCTGCAAGCCCTTCGACGGTCAGCCTGCCCGGGAAGGGAATGGCGTCATGCTGGGCTTCTACGCGCCAACGCCGGAGGTGGTGGACGCCTTCTACGCCGCGGCCATGGCTCATGGGGGCGCCGACGAGGGGCCGCCCGGCCTTAGACCGCAATATGGCGAGGGCTGGTACGCCGCCTATGTCCGCGATCCCCAGGGCAACAAGCTGGCCTGCGTGCGCACGCCGCCGGCCTGACGGGCCTTAGCCTAGCCGGTGATGGCGGCCTTGAGAGCCGCCAGGCCCTCTTCGGCCCGCGCCCCGTCGGGAGCGCCGCCCTGAGCGAAGTCCGGACGCCCGCCGGCGCCCTGGCCACCCATGGCGATCACCGCGGCCTTGGCGAGGTCAGCGGCGTTGAAGCGGTCCTTGGCCGCGCCGGTCACCGCGACGGTGACGGCGGCCTTGCCGTCGGCCACCCCCACCAGGGCGATGATCCCGTCGGCCACCTGCTTCTTGAACTCCTCGGCGATGGGCCGCAGATCCTTGCCGCCGACGCCGTCCATCACCCGCGCCAGCACCTGGACGCCGCCAATGTCCTCAGGTCCCGCCTGCGCCGCGCCGCCGCCGCCCATGGCCAGCTGGCGCTTGGCGTCGCCCAGTTCCTTTTCCAGCTTGCGCCGTTGCGCCTCCAGGGCCTCCACTCGGCCCAGAACCTCGGAAACCGGGGTCTTGAACTGCTCGGCCAGCTGGCGAGACACCAGGGCCTGGTCCAGCAGCCAACGTCGGGCCGGCTCGCCGGTCAGGGCCTCGATGCGGCGAACCCCGGCCGCCACGCCGCTCTCTGAGACAATCTTGAACAGGGCGATATCGCCGGTGCGCGCCACATGGGTGCCGCCGCAGAGCTCAACCGAATAAGGGCCGCTGCCGTCCAGGGCCCGGCCCAGGGTCAGGACGCGGACCACGTCACCATACTTCTCGCCGAACAGGGCCATGGCGCCGGCCTCGATGGCCTCCTCAGGGGCCATGTTCTTGGTCTCGGCCGGCAGATTCTGACGGATCACCGCATTCACCTCGGCCTCGATCTGGTCGATCTCTTCCAGCGTCAGGGGCTGGCCGTGGCTGAAGTCGAAGCGGATGCGTTCGCCGTCCACCATCTGGCCCTTCTGGCTCACATGGGGGCCCAGCACGTTGCGCAGGGCGGCGTGCAGCAGGTGGGTGGCGGAGTGGTTGGCCCGGGTGGCGGTGCGCCGCTCGGCGTCCAGGGCCAGGCGCACCGCGGCGCCCGTGACCAGGGCCCCGTCGGTGATCTCGATCACATGGACATGCAGGTCGCCGGCCTGCTTCTGGGTGTCGAGCACGCGGGCCTGGCCGCCGGCCCACTCGACCTCGCCCAGATCGCCGGCCTGGCCGCCGCTCTCCCCATAGAAGGGGGTGTGGTCGAACAGGGCCTGGACAGTCTGGCCGGCCTCGGCGCGGGCGATCTCTGCGCCGCCGTCCACCAGGGCCAGGACCTTGGCTGTGGTTTCGGTGGTGTCGTGGCCGACGAATTCGGTGGCGCCCAGGCGTTCGCGCAGGGCGAACCACTCGCCCGACGCCGCCACCTGGCCAGAGCCGGTCCAGGCTTCGCGCGCCTGGTCCTTCTGACGCTTCATGGCCGCGTCGAAGCCAGCGAGATCGACGCTCAGCCCCATGGCGCGCACAGCGTCCTGGGTCAGGTCGAGGGGGAAACCATAGGTGTCATAGAGCTTGAAGGCCGTCTCGCCCGGCAGTTCGCCGCCCTGCGCGAGCTGGGCGGTGGCCTCTTCCAGCAGGCTCATGCCGCGGCCGAGCGTACGGCGGAAGCGCTCCTCCTCCTGGCGCAGGGTCTCGGAGATCGTCGCCTCGGCCCGCCGCAGTTCCGGATAGGCCTCGCCCATCTCCGAGACCAGGGTCGGCACCAGACGGTGCATCAGGGGTTCGGCGGCGCCCAGCATGTGGGCGTGGCGCATGGCTCGGCGCATGATCCGCCGCAGCACATAGCCGCGACCCTCGTTCGAGGGCGAAACGCCGTCGGCGATCAGGAAGCTGGTGGACCGAAGATGGTCGACGATGACCTGGTGGGAGAACCGAGCCTCGCCGCGGGCGGCCGCGCCCGTGGCCTCTTCGCTGGCCGCGATCAGGGTGCGGAACAGGTCGGTGTCATAGTTGGAATGGACGCCCTGCAGGACCGTGGTGATCCGCTCCAGGCCCATGCCGGTATCGATCTGCGGCTTGGGCAGGTCCTTGCGCGTGCCGTCGGCGAACTGTTCCCAGCGCATGAAGACCAGATTCCAGATCTCGACGAACCGATCGCCGTCCTCGTCCGGGCTGCCGGGGGGGCCGCCGGCCACGTGGTCGCCGTGGTCGTAGAAGATCTCGGTGTTGGTGCCGCAGGGGCCCGTATCGCCCATGGACCAGAAGTTCTCATCCAGCCGCACGATCTTGGAATCCGGCAGTCCGGCGATCTTGCGCCAAAGGGCCGCAGCGTCCTCGTCATCCGGGGCGATGGTGACCATCAGCCGCGCGGGGTCCAGACCAATGTCCTTGGTCATCAGTTCCCAGGCCAGCTCGATGGCGCCTTCCTTGAAATAGTCGCCGAAGGAGAAGTTCCCCAGCATTTCGAAGAAGGTCTGGTGGCGGCCGGTATAGCCGACATTGTCCAGATCGTTGTGCTTGCCACCGGCCCGCACGCACTTCTGCACCGACACCGCCCGGGGCGCGGGCGGGGTCTCGGCGCCGGTGAAGTAGTTCTTGAACGGCACCATGCCGGCATTGACGAACATCAGCGTCGGATCGTTCTGCGGCACCAGCGGCGCCGACGGGATCATCAGGTGATCGCGACCCTTGAAGAAGTCGATGAACGTGCTGCGGATCTGGTTCAGGCTGGACATGGCTTGCATATAGGGCGCGCAGGCTCCGCCGCGCAGGGGAATTTTGCCGGTCGTTTACGGGAGTCCACGGCGCGCGCAAAGAAAAAGGACGCCCTGGCGGCGGGCCAGGGCGTCCTCCTCCGCAAACGAGGCGCCACGTTGGGGTCCTGGCAGGACCGGACGCATATCGGCGGGGGTGTCCGGCCCGGGCGCGACGCTGTCTGCGGAGAAACCTATGGCGAGCGCGTCCCAGGACCCGCCTGAGGCGCCGCTCAGGACCTCAGTCGTCCTTGTCGTCGGGCCCGCCCACAAGCAGTTCTTCTTCGATCTTGGAGGTGGCGCCGCGCACCGCCTTCTCGATCTCGTCGGCCACGTCGCGATTGGCCTTCAGGAACTCCCGCACATTGTCGCGGCCCTGGCCGATCCGCTGGCTGTTGAAGGAGAACCAGGAGCCGGACTTCTCGACCACGCCGGCCTTGACGCCCAGGTCGATGATCTCGCCGAGCTTGGAAATGCCCTCGCCGTACATGATGTCGAACTCGACCTCGCGGAACGGCGGGGCCACCTTGTTCTTCACCACCTTGACCCGGACATTGTTGCCGACGATCTCGTCGCGCTGCTTGACCGAGCCGGTGCGGCGGATGTCCAGGCGCACCGAGGCGTAGAACTTCAGCGCATTGCCCCCGGTGGTGGTCTCCGGGCTGCCGTACATGACGCCGATCTTCATGCGGATCTGGTTGATGAAGATCACCAGGGTCTTGGTCTTGGAAATCGAGCCGGTGAGCTTGCGCAGGGCCTGGCTCATCAGGCGGGCCTGCAGGCCCGGCAGGCTGTCGCCCATCTCGCCTTCGATCTCGGCCCGCGGCGTAAGCGCCGCCACGGAGTCGATGACGATCACATCGACGGCGCCGGAGCGGACCAGGGTGTCGGTGATCTCCAGGGCCTGCTCGCCGGTGTCCGGCTGCGAGACCAGCAGATCGTCCAGGTTCACGCCCAGCTTATGGGCGTAGGACGGGTCGAGCGCGTGCTCGGCGTCCACGAAGGCCGCTGTGCCGCCGCCCTTCTGGACCTCGGCCACCACATGCAGGGCCAGCGTCGTCTTGCCGGAGCTTTCCGGGCCGTAGATCTCGACGATCCGCCCCTTGGGCAGGCCGCCGATCCCCAGCGCCAGATCCAGGCCAAGCGAACCGGTGGAATAGGACTCGATCTCGACGATCTTGCCCTTGTCCCCCAGCTTCATCACAGAGCCCTTGCCAAAGGCCCGATCGATCTGAGACAGCGCCGCCTCGAGCGCGCGCTGCTTGTCGCCTTCTTCTTTACCCACGAGTTTCAACGCCGACTGTGCCATTTGAGGGGACCCCTTATCCCATGATTCCATCGGGCCGACCGGGGCGATCCCCGGCTCGCGCGGCCAGGACTCGGGTGTACGCTTTTTGTTCTATGTTCGCAAGATGTTCTCTCGCCGCCCCGTAGGGGGCTAGGCCCTACCTCAGGACGTTGAGGAGGGAGCTTTCCTTCAGGGCCACGAAGACCTGGGCCGCGGCCTGAACCGAGATCTGGGCCTGTTCAAGGTTGGAGATGGCTTGCGTCATGTCGGCGTCGACGATCTCGCCGATCATGCTCTTCATGCTGTTGGTGCGGATCACCAGATCCTCCTTTACCGACTCGACCCGGCTCTGAACCATGCCGTTGCGGCCGACGGTGTTGATCTGATCGTTGTAAACGCTGTCCCAGATCTGCAACTGACCCTCAAGGAAGGTTCGCTGGGCGTCGGTGAGATTGCCCGTGAACGGGCCGTCGGGACCTTCGTGGAACGCCTGCATGGACTTGAAGGCCTCCATCATATCCGTTCCGAAGGCGTCGGCCAGGAAGCCGGTGTTCACCAGGGTGGAGTCGTCGACCTTGGCCTGGGCGATGAAGGTGTCGTTGTGAAAATAGTCGGCCACATTGGTGGCCGGTATAGTCAGGTCGCTGAGCGTGGTGGCCGAGAACGGCGGAGTGTCCACCTGGCCGCCGGAAAACAGATACTTGCCGCCATAGCGACTGTTCAGCCCCTCAACCCCGTTGCGGAAGGCGCCCTGCATGTCCTGCATCAGGGTGTCCACCCGACCGCTGGCGATGGCCTCGGCGATCGCCTGCCGGGCGGTCTGAGCGGCGTCGGCCACCTGGTTGAGGGCGAAGTCCTGGGTGATCAGCTTGTCGTTCACGAGCTTATTCTGCTCGGTATAGCTGGCTAGGCGCGTGTCGATGGAGCGCATCGCGGTCAGCATCTCGGCGTTGCGCGAATAGTCCTTCAGGTCCGAACCGTTTTTCTGGCTCGACACCTTTTCCCCGGCGTCGGTCTGACGCTGCTGGGCGGCGATCAGATTGGCCAGGACGGCGCTGTAGTTCCCGCCGGTGGAGACGCGGCTCACCATGTGGATGGTCCTCAGACGATGTTGGTCAGGACGTCGAACAATTCCTTGGCCGCCTGGATCATGCGGGCCGAAGCGTTGAAAGCCTGTTGATATGTGGTCATTCGCACCAGCTCTTCGTCGAGATTGACTCCCTCGACAGCCTGGCGACGGTTCATGGCCTCGGTCTGGACCGCCCGCGCGCTATCTCTGCGAGTGTCGGCGGCGGCGGCCTCCCGACCGACCGAGCCGCCGAATTCCGAGGCGTAGCGCGAGACGGTCATGTTCACCGCGCCCAGGGAGCCAGCCGCGGAGAACCGAGTCACCACATCACCGGCATTCGCCAGGGCCAGGGCGCCGCGGCCATCTCCGGGGGTCAACACGGGCTGCCCCGGCGCCATGGAGAGATCGAGCTTGGCCAGGCCAACCTTCATCGGGTCGGCCACGAAGGAAGGAGCCACCTGAAGCCGGTTGGCCCGGCTCGTGCGCTCTGTGACTCCCAGGCCGAAGAGTTCGCTGATGGAAGGCCCGCCGGCGCCGCGGGAGGTGTTGTCCTGCACCACCGAGACGGTGGCGTAGAAGGGATCGGACCCAGCAAAGGCCAGGGCGCCATTGGCGTCCAGGCTGTATTGGCCATAAAGCCCGACGCCCGTGGTGTTGCTGTTCAGGGCGTTGACCAGGTCGGCCATGGTGGCGCCTGCGGGCACCGTGATCGTCACATCGCGGATCGGCTTGCCGTCGGCCTGGGCCAGCCGCAGCACCATCTGGTCGCCCGGGGTGAAGCCGTGAGCGTCGGTGAGGGACAGGCCGCTGTCATAGTTGGTGACGCCATCGGAGCGCACGATGTCGTTCAGACCGAAGAAGTGCGAGAAGCCCCGCCCGGCCTTCTGGGACGTCCCCTCATCCATCGCCACGCCGCCGGCTGCGGCCGAAAGGCTGAGCACCCCGTTGGTGAAGCTCGCCGATCCGGTGGCGCCCAGGCTGGTGTTCAGATCGGCCAGAAAGCTGGCCGGGGTGAAGGCCGCCGCCGGGCCGCCGTCCACGCTCATGGTCCCGGCGTCGAAGTCGATGTCCACCCGGCGGGTCAGCTGGCCGGCGGCGTCGACGATGGCGACCGTGGTGGCGCCGCTGAAGCCGCTGACCGCCGTGGGCAGGTCAAGACCCGTATACCGCCCGGTCAGCGTCGCCTGGGCCGGCACGGTGGTGGCCCCGTTGTGTGCGGCGTTGATCGCGTCGGCCGCCCGGCTCATGAACTCGCCCAGCTGGTCAGACAGGCCAGGCAGCTTGTCGTCGCGCAAATCCAGCAGCCCGCGGAGTTCGCCGCCGGTGATGGTGATCGGCTTACTGACGCCGGATCCGGCTGTGGTGACGGCGGTGATATAGCCCTTGGTGCTGTCGGTGCGGGAATAGGACAGCACGGCTGCGCCGTCGCCCGCCAGCATTACGCCCTCTGTGGAGCGGATCATCAGCCCGCCCGTCGGCCGGGCCGAGACCTGGACGTTCATCAAGGTGGTGAGTTCGTCCACCAGCTGGCTCTGGATGTTCTCCGAGCCTGAGGCGTCGGCATTGACCATCTTGGCCCGGCTGATGTCGGCGTTCAGCTTGTTGATCTGGTCGAGCAGGTCATTGGCCCGGTCGATGTCGGCGCTGATCTTGGTGTCGACGGTCCGGAACAGGTCCTGCAGCGAGTTGTTAATCCGGCCGCCTTCGTTGAGGAAATCCTCGACCGTGGAAAGAGCCTGGCTGCGGAGCAGGCTCGAGGACGGATCATTGGCCGTCGCCGCAAAGGCGCTCCAGATGTCATCGAGCCGCCCGAAGAAGAAGCCGTCGCCCGACGGGTCGCCGAACAGGGACTGGGCGTTGTCCATATACTGGGCGACCGCTTCCCAGCGCCCCGCTTCGGAGGCCGAGCTCAGACTGGCCAACTGAAGGTACTGATCTGTCACCCGCTTGACGCCCGAGACCTCGACGCCCATGCCGCGACCGCCGACCACCAGCTGCTGCTGGTCCACGGTCTTGCGGACGTAGCCGGCGGTGTTGACGTTGGCGATGTTGTCGGAGACGGCGCGGAGTCCGACCTGCGACGCCACCAGGCCGGAATTGGCTGTCTTCAGGACCGCTGTCAGCGACATGGCCTTCACCTTCCACCCGGCAATCCTCGCTGCGGCGCCCGGCGCATTCTGCCGGGCATAGAGTGAACGCGCACGCGAGGGCCCGGAAAAACCCTAGCCTTTTCAATACCGACCCATTCAGGGCCCGGAACGGACACCTGAACGGTCGCAAGTCTGGCGCCAGCTTTTGCGCACCGGCCCGGTAACCCTTTTGAAAGGCGGCAGACTCGTCCGGGCCATCAAGGGTCGACTGGGCAAGATCCGCCTGCGCCCAAGCCAGGCCCGAAACGGAGCAATTCGCGTTTATCCAGCTTTTTCAGCTTCTTAGTGGCGATGTCGGAATTGGCGTGAAGGTTGCTGGCGTTGTGTCGAACACCCCGGCGCAGCAGGCGCCACATCCCACTTCACGTCCGGCGCAATTGCTTCTGCGCCCAGCCTGCTGGCCCTGATGTCGTTTTCGTTGCCGCTTATCGCCGTTCCGCCCCCCGCCGTCTCTGGAGCCGGCGGCCAGACTGCGCCTGACGCCCCGGGCGCGTCGGCCGCGTCGGGTTTCGGCGCCCTGCTGGCGGCGCTGCTGGGCGAAACCCCCGAGGCGCAGGGGCAAGCCGCTGTCGGTCCCGGGAACAAGGGCAAGGCGGCCGTCCCGACCGAGGCGAGCACGCCCGACGCCACCACCCCTGAAGGAACCGGAGACGCGCCTGAAGGCGAAGACGCCGAGGCCATGGCCGCCGAGGCCGCCCTGCTGGCGGCGGCGGCGCAGCCGCCGCCTGTCATTCCGATCACTGTTCCGACCGATCGGACGGCGACCGCCATCGACCCCGTCGCGGGCGTCGCCGTGACCCCGACGACTGTAGGGTCGTCCTCTGCCGCCGTCCCAGACGTCGACGCCGCGCTCTCCCCCGAGCTGGAGGCCCCTCCCGCCGAAACCGCCGCGCCCGAGGTCCCCGACACCCCGGCGCCTGCCGTCGAGGCGAAGCCCGGGACTGCAGCCTCAGCAGACACGAATGAGGTTTCGCCCTCTCCGACGCCGGCCGCGGCTTCCAAGCCGGCCGCCCACGTCCCATCGGGCGATCCGGCCGCCCAGAACACCGCACGCCCCCCGGCGACAGGGTCGGTTGCGGCAGCGCCCACGGCGCCCGCCGCGACGGACACGACTTCGCCGCCGACGCCGGCCGCCCCAGCCCAGGCCGCCGTCGTCGCCGCAGCCCAGCCGCTGATGACCGCCGCCGTGGCGGCCTCCGCCACCAGCCTCAAGGCGACCCAGACCACAGACCCGGTCGAGACCGCCGCCACCGAGACCGCCGACCAGACGGCCCCAGCGGCCGCCAAGGCCGGCGAGGCCAAACCCAACGCCTTTGTCGAACAGGCCAAGCCGAACGCCTTCGCCCTGATCCAGCCGGATCCTGCGGCCGCAGCCGCCAAGCCCGAGGCCCAGACCCTGCTGGCCACGGCGGCTGAACCCACAGCGGGCGACGGCGCACCGGCGGACGTCGAGATCCCGGACGCCACCGCCCATCTCGACGCGCCCGATCAATCCAACACGTCAGCGGCCACCGGCGCCTCTTCGACCAACCTTGAAGCGCGCGAGGCCGGCCGCGTGGCGGCGACCTCGGCCACCGTGGCTGACCTGGCGACCCAGGTGTCGCGCAAGCTGCAGGGCCGCAATACGCATTTCGACATCCAGCTGACGCCGGAAGGCCTCGGACGGGTGGACGTGCGGGTCGATATTGACGCTCAGGGCAAGCTCACCGCCGCCATGGCCTTCGACAATCCCCATGCGGCGGCCGAACTGCGCGGCCGGGCTGGAGATCTGCAACGGGCCCTGGAGCAGGCCGGCTTCGACATCTCCGGCGGCCTGTCCTTCCAGTCGCCGCAGGACGGCCAGGGCGGCGGACGGTTCG
>NZ_JBALUY010000023.1:0-42682 GCF_036963605.1 Phenylobacterium sp.
TGGCCCAGAGCCGCCTCCAGCGCCTCGGCGCGGCCGAGATCTTCGGCCTGGCGCTGCATCTCGGCTTCCTCGCGGGCGCGGCGCTCGTTTTCGCGGCGCGTGAGTTCGGCTTCGAAGGCGGCTTTGAGGGTCATCAATTTGGTCCGGCTTGGTTCCTGGGTCATCCGACGGACCCTTCCAGAGAGATGGCGACCAGCTTCTGGGCCTCCACCGCAAATTCCATCGGCAGGGTTTGCAGCACGTCCTTGACGAAACCGTTGACCAGCAGCTGGACCGCCTCCTCCTGGGAGAGGCCCCGCTGCATCACATAGAAGAGCTGGTCGTCGGACAGACGGGTGGTGGTGGCCTCGTGCTCGAAAACCGACTGGCCGTTGCGCGCCTCGATATAGGGCACGGTGTGGGCCGCGCTCTCCTTGCCGATCAGCAGGCTGTCGCACTGGGTGAAGTTGCGCGCGCCCTTGGCCTTGGGGTGGGCCGAGACCAGGCCGCGATAGGTGTTGGACGAGCGGCCCGCCGAAATCCCCTTGGAGATGATCCGCGAGCGGGTCCCCTCCCCCAGATGGATCATCTTGGTCCCGGTGTCGGCCTGCTGGCGGCCATTGGTGATGGCGATGGAATAGAACTCACCGACGCTGTCATTGCCGCGCAGGACGCAGGACGGGTACTTCCAGGTGATGGCCGAGCCGGTCTCCACCTGGGTCCAGGCGACCTTGGAGCGGTCGCCACGGCAGTCGGCCCGCTTGGTGACGAAGTTGTAGATGCCGCCCTTGCCGGTTTCCGGATCGCCCGGATACCAGTTCTGGACGGTGGAATATTTGATCTCCGCATCCTCCAGCGCCACCAGCTCGACGACCGCGGCGTGCAGCTGGTTCTCGTCGCGCATCGGCGCCGTGCAGCCCTCCAGATAGGAGACGTAGGCGCCCTTGTCGGCGATGATCAGGGTCCGCTCGAACTGGCCGCTCTCGGCGGCATTGATGCGGAAATAGGTCGACAGCTCCATGGGGCAGCGGACGCCGGGCGGCACATAGACAAAGCTGCCGTCGGAGAAGACTGCGCTGTTGAGGCAGGCGAAGTAGTTGTCCGAGGCTGGCACCACCGAGCCCAGATACTTCTTCACCAGCTCGGGATGCTCGCGCACCGCCTCGCTGAACGAACAGAAGATCACCCCGACCTCGGCCAGCTCCTTCTTGAAGGTGGTCACCACCGAGACGCTGTCGAACACGGCGTCGACCGCATAGCGCGGGGCGCCCTGGACGCCGGCCAGGACCTCCTGCTCGCGCAGGGGAATGCCCAGCTTTGCATAGGTGGCCAGCAGCTCGGGATCGACCTCGTCCAGGCTTTTGGGTCCCTCCTTCGCCTTCGGCGCGGCGTAGTAATAGGAGTCCTGGTAGTCGATCCTCGGGAAGCTGACCTTGGCCCAGTCGGGCTCTTCCATGGCCAACCAGCGCTCATAGGCCTCCAGCCGCCAAGCGAGCATCCATTCGGGCTCTTCCTTCTTGGCGGAGATGAAGCGCACGATGTCGGCGCTCAGGCCCTTGGGCGCGAACTCCTGGTCGATCGAGGTGATGAAGCCATGCTGGTATCGCTCCAGGGCTTCCACATGTTCGACGGTCTGTTTGACAGCAGGCATCGCAGTTTCCTTCAGGCCGCAGGCGCGCGACGGCGCGCGGCGTGGCGGTCGTAGGCCGTGATCCAGGCTTCGACCATCAGTTTCCAGTCTTCGGGCTTGGTGGACCACCCGCCGCTGACGCGGATCGCCGCGCCGGCCAGCTCGGTCTGGCCCATGGCTTCCAGCACCCGGCTGGCCTTGACCTTGCCCGAAGAGCAGGCCGATCCGGCGCTGACCATCACGCCGGCCAGGTCCAGCGTCATGACCTGAAGCTCGGCCGGAAAACCGGGACCGGCGAAGCACAGGGTGTTGGGCAGGCGCGGCGCGCCCTGGCCCATGATCACCGCGCCGGCCTTGACCAGAGCCTGCTCGGCGGCGTCGCGCCAGGCGACCTGGTCGGCGGCCGCGGTCAGTTCGCCCAGCGTCTGAGCGGCGGCGGCGCCAAAGCCGGCGATGGCCGGCACATTCTCAGTTCCGGCCCGACGGCCCCGCTCCTGCCCGCCGCCGTGCAGGCGGCGCACGAGGGTGGCGCGGGGTCCGAAGGTCAGCGCACCGGCGCCCGGCGGGCCGCCGATCTTGTGGCTGGAGATCGCCAGGGTGTCAGCGCCCAGGGCCCGGCTGTCGACGGGAATGCGCCCGGCGGCCTGAACGGCGTCCACATGCAGCCAGCCTTCGGCCTGGCGCACCAGGACCGCAGCCTCAGCCACCGGCTGGATGACGCCGGTTTCGTTGTTGGCCAGCATCAGGGCGACGAAAGGCCGGCCGTCGGCGGCGTCCCACGCCTCCAGGCGGGCGGCCAGCCAGCCGAGATCAGCCTGGCCCGAGCCCTCTACAGGCATGAGCTCGACCGCGGCGCCCGACGCTCGGGCGGTCTCGAGAACGGCGTCATGTTCGATGGCGCTGAGGATAAGCCGCCGTGAACCGGTGGCCACGGCGCTCTCGATCGCCAGGGCGTTGGCCTCGGTGCCACCTGAGGTGAAGATGACGGTGGAGGCCGGCGCAGCGATCAGCTCGGCCACCTGGGTCCGAGCCTGCTCCATCCGCGCCCGGGACGCCCGCCCCGCCGCATGGACCGAGGAGGGGTTGCCGCCGGCGATCATCGCTTCGCTGGCGGCCGCCAGGGCTTCGGGCCGGATCGGCGCGGTGGCGTTATGGTCGAGATAGACGGCGCTCATGCGGCCACCGTCCCCCGGTCGGCCAGCCGCCCCTGGACCACATCGGCCAGGGAGACCGATTCGAGATAGGTATGGATCTGGCGGCCCATCTCTTCCCACAGGTCGTGGGTCAGGCACTTCTCGCCACTGAGCATGCAGCCCTGGCGGGCGTCCTGCCCGCAGCGGGTGGCCCGCAGGGGCTCGTCCACGGCCAGTACGATCTGGGCGATATTGGTCTCGCTGGCGGTGCGGGCCAGTCGGTAGCCGCCGCCGGGACCGCGGGCGCTGACCACCAGGCCCTCGCGGCGCAGGCGGGCGAAAAGCTGTTCCAGATAGGAGAGCGAGATTTCCTGCCGCTGGGCGATTTCGGCCAGGGCGACGGCCTTGTCGCCCTCCCGCCGCGCCAGATCGGCCATGGCCATCACCGCGTAACGTCCCTTGGTGCTCAAGCGCATTGGGTCTGGCCCGCCCTGCAGTTTTCCCGCGCATCGGATTGAGCCTGTGTTACAAGCCCCGGCTTCGCAGCGGCGGTTTTTCCGATTGAACGCATGGGTGCGATCTAGGAAGACCCAGCTGCTTAGTCAAGTATTCGGCGGCACGAGAGGATGGCATGCCAGAGGTTGTTCTGACCGGCGCGGCTGGACGGATTGAAGGGCGCTACGCCCAGGGCAAGACGGAAAATGCGCCGGTGGCGCTGATCCTCCACCCCCATCCCAAGGCCGGCGGCCAGATGAACAATCCGGTGGCCGTCCAACTCTATCACCTGTTCATGAAGCGGGGCTTCTCGGTCCTGCGCTTCAACTTCCGCGGCGTCGGCCGCAGCCAGGGCGAATTCGATTCCGGCATCGGCGAGCTGGCCGACGCGGCCACGGCGCTGGACTGGCTGCAGTCGACCAACCCCGCGGCCTCGCAATGCTGGGTCGCCGGCTACGATTTCGGCGCCTGGGTCGGCATGCAGCTCCTGATGCGCCGGCCGGAGACCGACGGCTTCATCTCGGTCTCGCCGCCCACCAACATGTACGACTTCAGCTTCCTGGCCCCCTGCCCGGCCTCGGGCCTGATCCTGCAGGGCTCGGCCGACACCGTGACCCCACCGGTGGAGGTGGAGCGCGTCGTCTCCAAGCTGCGGACCCAGAAGGGTATCGTGATCGACTACGACCTCGTCGACCAGGCCAACCACTTCTGGACCGAGCAGCTTGTCGAGGTCGAAACCCGCGTCGGGGCCTATCTCGACAAGCGCATGGCGGCCTCGGAGGCCTGAGGCCTCCGAGCGCCTGGGGCGATCGCCTCAGTCGGCCGGGTTGCTCGCCACCCGGTCGAGATAGTCCAGCGCCGTCAGCACCTGCGCCCGCACGCCCACCTCCAGCGCCGCCTCGTCGATGGTGAAGAAGGGCGAATGGTTGGTGCCCGGCGGATATCCCACGCCCAGCCGGTAGAAGAGGCCCGGGACCACCGCCTGGAATTCCGCAAAGTCCTCGGCCCCGGTGATCAGGGCGGTTTCCGTCTCCGGCTGGCCGACCGCAGCGGTCGCCAGGGTCGGGGCCATGGCGCGGGCGAGGTCCGGGTCGTTGCTCACCACAGGCGTTGAGCCGCCCATGGTCAGCTCACCCTTTGCGCCGTAACGCGTCACGATGCTGTCCACCGCAGCCTGCATCTTCTCGATGGTCGCCTGGCGCATGTCGGGATCGAAGGTTCGAAGGGTGCCGGCCATCATCATGTCTTCAGGGATGATGTTGTGGCGCACGCCGCTCTGGATCACCGCCACGGTGATGACGGTGGGCGAGCGGGCCACGTCGAGCTGCCGCGAGGCGATCTGGTTGAAGGCCTGGACGATCTCGGCGCTCAGGGAGGCCAGATCGACCCCGTCCCAGGGCCGCGCGCCGTGGGTCTGCTTGCCCTTGATGCGGATCTCGTAGGAATCGGCGGCCGCCATCATCGGTCCGCTGCGATAGACGATGGCCCCCACGTCGCCGGGGCTGACATGCAGGCCGAAGATGGCGCCGGGCTTCGGGTTTTCCAGGGCGCCCTGCGCGATCATCATGGCCGCGCCGCCCTCTTCTCCGGGGGGCGCCCCTTCCTCGGCAGGCTGGAAGATCAGAACCACCGTGCCGGCGATCTCCTCGCGCATGCCGGCCAGGACCTCGGCCGCCCCCATCAGGATCGCCACATGGGCGTCGTGGCCGCAGGCGTGCATGACCGGGGTCGGCTGGCCATTATATTCCCCCACCACCTTCGAGGCGAAGGGCAGGCCGGTCTTCTCCTCCACCGGCAGGGCGTCCATGTCGGCACGCAGGGCGACGACGCCACCGGGCTTGCCGCCCTTCAGGGTCGCCACCACGCCGGTGTGGGCCACGCCGGTGCGCACCTCGTAGCCCAGGGCGCGGAGGTGATCGGCCACCAGGGCTGAGGTGCGCACCTCGCGGTTGCCCAGTTCCGGGTGCTCGTGGACATCACGGCGCCAGGCCACGACCTTGGGCTGCAGGGCCTCGGCGGCGGCGAACACCGCGCTCTTGTGCGGGCTCTCCTGAGCCAGGGCCGGCGCGGCCCAGGTCAGGGTCCCGAAGGCCACGCCCATCAGCGCGCCCCTGATAATGTTCCGAGTCATGGTCAGCCCTCCTCCTGGCCCTTGCCGGTCGGCGTGACGATGCGTCCGCCCTTCATCGGCGAGGGCGCCCCCGTGGTGCTTGGAAATGAAATCGGCAGGTCGCGCGCTGTGCGGGCAGCCAGATAGGCGAAGGCCTCGGCCTCGATGGAATCGCCGCGCCATTCGACATCTTCGGCCGTGACCACCTGCGCCTTCAGCCGCTCGCGCAGGGCCTTCATGATCTCGGGATTGTGCCGTCCGCCGCCACAGACCACCACCATGGTCGGGGCGGTCTCCAGCTTCTCGAACCCCATTCGGACCGCCTCGGCGGTGAAGGCGACCAGGGTGGCGGCCGCATCCTCCAGCTTGAGGTCTTCCAGCGGGTCGAGGGAGAAGTCGTAGCGGTCCATGGACTTGGGCGGCGGAGCGTCGAAATAGGGATGGGCCATCAGCGCCCGCAGCAGCCCCTCGTCCACCATGCCGACGCTGGCATAGTTGCCCTTGTCGTCATAACGCCCAGCCCCGCGGGCCTGGACCAGCAGGTCGATCATGCCGTTGCCGGGGCCGGTGTCGAAGGCGGTCAGTTCGCCCACCCCCGACCAGAGGGTGACATTGGCCACGCCGCCGATGTTCAGCACCGCGATGGGCGGGCTCATCTCAGAGGCCCTGGCCCGCGCCAGGTGATAGACCGGCGCCAGCGGCGCCCCCTCCCCCCCGGCGGCCACATCGGCGCTGCGGAAATCGAAGGCGACAGGAACGCCGGTAGCCTCGGCCAGCCAGACGGCATCGCCCAGCTGCACGGTCCGCCCGATCTGGCCATCCTTGGGGCGCTCATGCAGCACGGTCTGGCCATGCATGCCGATCAGGTCGATGTCGGCCCAGCTCAGGTCGTTCTCGGCGAGGAAGGCTTGGGCGGCCTCAAAATGCTCCTTGGCGACAGCCGCCGCGGCCTGGGCAAACACCTCCGGCTCCGGCGCCCCCCGCGGCCAGTCCCGGGCCGCCTCGGTCGCGGCCAGCACCACCTTGCGCACGGCGTCGGAAAGCTTGCGCTCACCGGCCGGGCCAAAGGCCTCGATCGTCTCGCCGTCGGTCTCCAGCACCGCCATGTCGACGGCGTCCAGGGAGGTTCCGGTCATGAATCCCAGTACACGCATGCCCATTGACTGCCATGGCTTGAAGCCGCTAGCTAGCCGCCATGATCGACGCCCGCGCCCACACCGGCCTCTATTACCGCGCCCCCTAAGCGGCGCGGCTCGATCCCCTTGCGCCCACCACCCCTGGTCGGCGCGCCCTTCGAACTCCTCGAATTCAGCGTTTCCGGCCCTGCGCCACCGGAGACTGCTCAGATGACTCTCGAACTATCCGATCCCAGCGTGCTAGAGCCCGGGCCTTCCCACTCGAAGCCCGGCGCCATGACCAGCGAACCTGCGTTCAAATCCGAATTCCTGCGTCTGATGCAGACGCGCGGTTACATCCACCAGATCACCCATCCGGCGGAGCTGGATGAGGCTGCCTCCAAGGGCGTCGTCACGGCCTATATTGGTTTTGACGCCACCGCGCCGTCCCTGCACGTGGGCTCGCTGATTCAGATCATGATCCTGCGCCGGCTCCAGCAGAGCGGCCACAGGCCCATCGTTCTGATGGGCGGCGGCACGACCAAGATCGGCGACCCTACGGACAAGGATCAGTCGCGCCCCCTGCTCACAGAGGCGCAGATCCAGGCCAATATTGCGTCCATCAAGACCGTGTTCGCCAAGTTTCTGACCTTTGGCGACGGGCCGACCGACGCCATGATGGTCGACAACGACGCCTGGCTGTCGAAGTACGGCTATGTCGAATTCCTGCGCGAGTTCGGCGTGCACTTCACGATCAACCGGATGTTGGCCTTCGATAGCGTCAAGACCCGGCTGGAACGCGAACAGCCGATGACCTTCCTCGAGTTCAACTACATGCTCATGCAGTCGGTGGACTTCCTGGAACTTGAGCGCCGCCACGGCTGCGTCCTGCAGATGGGCGGGTCAGACCAGTGGGGCAATATCGTCAATGGGGTGGAGCTGATCCGCCGCGTCGACGCAAAGCCCGCCTTCGGCCTGACCACCCCCCTGCTCTCCACGGCGTCCGGCCAGAAGATGGGCAAGACGGTTGGCGGGGCCGTCTGGCTGAACGCCGACATGCGCAGCCCCTACGACTACTGGCAGTTCTGGCGGAATACCGAGGACGCCGATGTCGGGCGTTTCATGCGGTTGTTCACCGACCTGCCCCTGGACGAGATCGCCCGGTTGGAAAGCCTCGAAGGCGCGCAGATCAACGAAGCCAAGAAGGTGCTCGCCAATGCGGCGACCACCTTGCTGCACGGCGAAGAGGCCGCCCAGGCGGCCGAGGCGGCTGCGGTCGCCGCCTTCGAACAGGGCCAGCTGTCCACCGACCTGCCGAGCTTTGAGATCCCGCGCGGCGATCTCGAGGCCGGCGTCGTGCTGGCCGCCCTGGCCGCCGATGCGGGGCTTGCCGCCTCCCGCGGCGAGGCCCGGCGTCTGGCGCAGGGCGGCGGCCTGCGGGTCAACGACACGGCTGAGACCGACGCCAACCGCACCCTGAGCGCCGCCGACCTGGTCGATGGCGTCATCAAACTGGCGGCGGGCAAGAAGAAGATCGTCCTGGTCCGGCCCGTCTGAGCCGGCTCCCTTTTGCGAGGAACCAACATGGCTGAACTTGAGGTGGGCGCTGAGGCCCCAGCCTTCGAACTGGAGGGGCCTGAAGGTCCGATCCGCCTGGCCGATTTCGCTGGCCAGACCCTGGTGCTCTACTTTTATCCCAAGGACGACACCTCGGGCTGCACCAAGGAGGCGATCGATTTTTCAGAAATGTTGGACGCATTCCAGGCGGCCGGCGCCGCGATTCTGGGCGTCTCCAAGGACTCTGTCGGCTCCCACGGGAAGTTCGCGGCCAAGCACGATCTGAAGGTCGCCCTGGGGTCGGATCCCAGCGGGGCGGTGGTCGAGGCCTACGGGGCGTGGGTCGAAAAAAGCATGTATGGCCGCAAATACATGGGAATCGATCGCTCGACCTTCCTCATCGACAACGCCGGAAAGATCGCCGGTATATGGCGTAAGGTGAAGGTTCCTGGTCATGCCGCCGCAGTGCTCAAGGCGGCGCAGGCGCTCAAGGCCTGAGCGGGCCCACAGCAACAACACCGGCCGATGGAACCTTTCGCCATCGGCCGGTGTTGTAGAATTGTCGCGTGACGCCGGAATGTAGAATCGCGCGGCGAGGCGCCTCTGATCCGTGTGGCGCGCCGATTCAGTCTCGTTTAACGAGACGTTCGCAATGTCGGCGATTTGCGGCCCTACGCTCTCTTGTGGCGGGAAGGGTCTTGCGCGCCGCATGCGTCTCATTGCATATCGTGCTCACTGCTCCTGGTCACTGTAGCGATGAGCATGACACGCATAACGCGCCTCCGCCGTTCGCTCGAAGAGCTGTTCCCCGAACGCCATCTCTATGTCCGTTCCGGCGGCGAGATGCGCGCCTACGTCCTCACCACCTCCAAGCAGCTTATGGCCGCCGCCGGCGTCGGCGCCGCAGCGCTCTGGATGGGGATCTGCACCGCGGCCATGATGGTCAACGGCATGCAGATGTCGGCGAGCGACCAGGAAATCGCCCGCACCCAGGCCAAGTACGAACGCTGGATCGCTGATCGGCAGGCCCGGCTGAACAGCGCCGTGGCCCAGTTGAACGCCACCAATGGCTCGATCGACGATCTGGCCCTGTCGGTGGAGAAGCGCCACGCGGCGCTGGCCATGCTGCTCAGCGACTACAAGACGACGCCGGGCGCCGCCGACGCCCTGGCTCCGGAAATTCATAAGGCGTCTGCCGACCTCAGCGTCACCGATCCGGTGCGCCGGATCGAACTGGTCCGCGCCGGCCAGGAGCGTCTGCTGGACTCCGCCGACTCCTTCGCCAAGGGGCGCGCCGAGCGCCTGCGCATGGCTTTCCGCCTGGCCGGCCTCAGCCCCAACGGCTATGCGCCCAAGTCCGGCGAACTGGGCGGCCCGTTGATCGAGGCCAAGGACCCCAGCGCCCTGGCCGCTGTTCTGGACGTGGACGAGGACTTCGCCGCCCGCATTCAGCACGCCGCCACCAACCTTTCGGAAGCCCGCACCCTGGGCGCCGCCGCCGAGAAGCTGCCCCTGGCCAAGCCGACTTCGGCGGGCCGGCAGTCCAGCGGGTTTGGCGTCCGCTTCGACCCCTTCACCAAGCGTCCGGCCTTCCATTCCGGCCTGGATTTCGGCGGTGGCTTCATGATGCCGATCCTGGCCACCGGGCCAGGCGTGGTGTCGTTCGCCGGCGTCCGCTCGGGCTATGGCAATACGGTCGAGATCGACCACGGCCAGGGCTTCAAGACCCGCTACGCCCACATGCAGGCCATTGCGGTCAAGCCCGGCCAGCGCGTGGCGGTGGGTCAGCGGGTCGGCGGCATGGGCTCCACCGGCCGCTCCACCGGCGTGCATCTCCATTATGAAGTCTGGGTCAACGGCCGGGCGCAGAACCCCAGCCGTTTCGTGAAGGCGGGCGAGTATGTTCAGCAAGCAGCAGACTAAGTCGGACCCGGCCAAGTCGCCGGCCAAGTTCGATCCGCCGGCGCTGTCGGCCCCTGACGCCGGCCCGCCCCGCAAGACCGCCCCCAAGGTCGCCTCCCTGGTGGCCGAGAACATCACCCTTGAGGGCTCGATCAGCGGCGAAGGCGAGCTTCACATCGACGGCGTCGTGCGCGGCGATGTTCGCATCGCCAAGCTGACCATCGGCGACACCGGTCATGTCGAAGGTGCGATCTACGCCGACGTGGTCGAGGCCCGCGGGCGGGTGATCGGCTCCATCACCGCCAAGCAGGTGCGCCTCTATGGCACCTCCTATGTGGATGGCGACATCACCCACGAACAATTGGCCATGGAAACCGGGGCCTTCTTCCAGGGCCGCAGCCTGAAGTTCCAAAGGCCGCCCGCGCCCCAGCCGGCCGCAGCCTCGCCGTCTTCCTCCTCGGCGCCCGCATCCCCCGCCAAGCCGACGGACCCGACGCCGGCCAAGTCCAGCCTTGACGTCCCGGCCGCGCCGTCCAGCAGCGCGCCGCAGCCCAAGCCGGTCTTCTAAGGCTTCAATCCTTGCTGGCGGCGTCAGGCGCCGATCGGCCGCTTCAAGACGAGGCGCAGGATCACCTGCGCCTCGTTTCGACTCAGGGCTCGCGGGTGACGCCGACCCGCTGGGCCAATGAGGCGCCCATGAAGGCGTCCAGATCCCCGTTCAGAACCCCGTCGGTGTCGGAGGTCTCCACGTCGGTCCGCAGATCCTTGACCATCTGGTAGGGCTGCAGGACGTAGGAGCGGATCTGATGGCCCCAGCCGATGTCGGTCTTCTGATCTTCCAGGGCCTGCTGCTCGGCCTCGCGCCGCTGCAGCTCCCGCTCATAGAGCCTGGCCCGCAGCATCTTCCAGGCTTCTTCCCGGTTGGCGTGCTGTGAACGGCCCGCCTGGCAGGCGACCACCACGCCGGTTGGCACGTGGGTCAGGCGCACGGCGGAGTCGGTCTTGTTGATGTGCTGGCCGCCGGCGCCCGAGGCCCGGTAGGTGTCGGTTCGCACATCGGCCGGGTTGATCTCGATCTCGATGGTGTCGTCCACCACCGGGAAGACCCAGACCGAGGCGAAGCTCGTATGCCGCTTGGCGTTGGCGTCGAAGGGCGAGATGCGCACCAGGCGGTGGACCCCGGCCTCGGTCTTGAGCCAGCCATAGGCGTTGGCGCCCTTGACCTGCAGGGTGGCTGACTTGATGCCCGCCTGCTCGCCTGAGGTTTCTTCGATCAGCTCGACGCTCATGCCGTGCTGCTGGGCCCATCGGCTGTACATGCGCAGCAGCATGCCGGCCCAGTCGTTGGACTCGGTGCCCCCGGCGCCGGAATTGATTTCCACATAGGCGTCGTTGCCGTCGGCCTCGCCGGAAAGCAGGGCTTCCAGCTCGGCGCGCGCGGCGCGGTCCTTGATGGCCCGCATTTCGGCGCGGGCTTCCTCCAGGCTATCTTCGTCGCCTTCTTCGTCGGCCATCTCGGCCAGGGCGACAGCGTCCTCAAGACCCCGTTCGAGGCCACGCACCGCATCGATCTGGCCAGCCAGACGCTGGCGTTCGCGCATCAGAGCCTGGGCCTGGGCCGCATCATCCCAAAGAGTCGGATCCTCGACCCGGGCGTTCAGTTCGTCGAGGTGTCGAAGGGAAGGTTCCCAGTCAAAGACGCCTCCTGAGCAGTCCGATGGACTGCTCGATGTCGGCCGCCATGGCCTCGACATCCGCTCTCATGGATCGCTCCTGGCAATCGGTGTGGTCCCCTGCCCCCTCGCGGCGGCAGGCGATTCAAGGGGTCGCGGGATAACGCGGCCGTCGGGCTAATACAATCCGCTCATGTCGTCGGCGGGCTTGGCGGCTTCCCCGGCATTGCCGGCGCCAGAGACGCGACCGTCGGGCCACACCTTGTTGTACGGCATGGGGCCACCGACGCCCGGCGTCACGGTGGGCGTCGGGGCCCGCGGCTCTGTGCCCGGACGGAAGGCCTCGCGGATGCCGCGCACGGTGGCGTACTTGGCGTTCTCCGGCGCCTTGAACTCGGTCACCGGGACGCCCTTGATCGCCTCCTGCATGAAGGCGGTGAAGACCGGCGCCGCCGCTGTCGTGCCGGTCTCCCCAAAGCCCAGAGGCCGGTTGTCGTCGAAGCCGATGAACACCCCGGCGACGATCTGCGGCGTGAAGCCGACGAACCAGGCGCTGCGGTACTCATTCGTCGTGCCGGTCTTGCCGCCCACCGGACGGCCGAGCACCGAAACCGATGTCGCCGTGCCCCGCTGAACCACGCCCTGCAGCATCGAATTGATCTGATAGGCGGTGATGGGGTCCATCACCTGCTCGCCGCTCAGCGGCACCCGGGGGCTCTCGTCGCCGTTGAAGCCGACATCGCAGCGGGGGCAGTCCCGGCGATCAGCCCGATAGATCACCTTGCCCTCACGGTCCTGCACCAGTTCGATCAGGTGCGGATCGATCTTGCGCCCGCCGTTGACGAAGGCGGCATAGGCCGCCGTCAGCCGGTAGGGCGTCGTTTCGCCCGACCCCAGGGACATGGCCAGCACCGGCGCCATCTCATCGACCACGCCCATCTTCACGGCCAGATCGCTGATCTTGCGCATGCCGACGCCCTGGGCCAGCCGAACGGTCATGGCGTTGCGCGACAGCTCCAGCCCCCGGCGCAAGGTCAGCGACCCATAGTAGCGGCGGTTGTAGTTTTCGGGCGTCCAGGTCTCGCCCTCGGTGGCGCCCTGAAGAGTGATCATGGAGTCCATCACCCGGCTGGCCGGGGTGTAGTCGTTTTCAAGCGCAGCGGCATAGACGATGGGCTTGAAGGCCGAGCCCGGCTGCCGCATCGCCTGGGTGGCGCGGTTGAAGCTCGACAGCGAGAAGGAATAGCCCCCCACCATGGCCAGGACGCGACCTGAATAGGGTTCGATGGCCACCAGCGCCCCGTTGACCTGAGGCACTTGACGCAACCGATAGGCGCCGCCGGCCTGGGCCGGGGGCTCGACGAAGATCAGGTCGCCCACGGCCAGGCCCTTGCCGGCCCGCGCCCAGGTGACGTCTTCGCCGGCCAGGGGACCTTCGGCGCCGCTCTCGGCGACCTCGATGCGGACATCGCCGCCGCTCGCGCGGGTGACGACGGCCGCCCGCCACTGGCGACGCTCGGCCGGCGCAGCCTGCTTGAGCGCCACCGCCTGCCAGCCCGGCGCGATCTCGACCTGGCCCCAGGCGCCGCGCCAGCCATGGCGGCGGTCGTACTGCTCCAGGCCGTTCATCAGCGCCACCCGGGCGGCGGTCTGCAGCCGCGGATCGAGGGTGGTGCGCATATAATAGCCGCCTTCGTTCAGGCGGGCGCCCAGGGTGTTCAGCCCCCGGCGACGGACTTCCTCGACGAAATAGTCGGCGTCCCGGTACTTGGCGCGGGTCGGGGCGTCCTGGACGACCAGGTCCTCGGCCATGGCCGCATCGGCCTCCTCGCGGGTCACCCAGCCGAGATCGGCCATTTCCCCGATCACCCAGTTGCGCCGGATGATCGCCGCCTCCTTGCGCCGCTGGGGATGATAGTTCTGCGGCCCCTTGGGCAGGGCGGCGAGATAGGCGGCCTCGGCCAGGGTCAGGTCGGTGATCGACTTGCCGAAATAGTTATAGGCCGCCGCCCCCACCCCATAGGAGCGGTAGCCGAGCCAGATTTCATTCAGATAGAGCTCGAGAATCTGCTCCTTGCCCAGGGTCTTTTCCAGACGCTGGGCGAGCACGGCTTCCTTGAACTTGCGGCCGATGGTGGCGTCGCTGGTCAGCAGGACGTTCTTGGCCACCTGCTGGGTGATGGTCGAGCCGCCCTCCAGCCGCCGCCCCTGGGCGGCGTTGAGCACGTTCTTCATCATGGCCCGGGCCAGCCCCATGGCGTCGACGCCGCCGTGTTCGAAAAAGTTGCGATCCTCGGCCGCCATGAAGGCCTGGACCATGTGGGCCGGCATCTGGTCGTAGGGCACGTAGATGCGCCGTTCGCGGGAGAATTCGCCGATCAGCGTGCCATCCCAGGCATAGGCCCGTGTCGAGGTGGGGGGACGATAGTCCACCAGATCGCCGGCGTCGGGCATGTCGTGGAAAAGCCAGGCGGCATAGATCGCCACGGCGAACCCCGCCACGGCGACAATGCTCAGGACCGCCACGCCGACGATCGCGACCCATCTCTCAGGGGGATGCAACTGTGCTGACCTCCGCGGGCGCCCTCACCCCGTAAGTCGTCATCTAGCGTGCATCGCGCCGGGCGCCAACGCCCCGGGACGCCGCAGCCGCTCTATGGCCGAGACGGTCCGAAGGCGGCTCAGCGGGCGGCGAGCTGGGTCTGCTGAACGAAATAGTCGTCGATGGCGTCGCCGACGCCGCCCATGAACTTGTTCAGGCGGCTCGCGTCGAGCAGGGCGGCCTCGTCCTCGGCGTTGGTGACAAAGCCCATTTCCAGCAGGATGGCCGGCACGTCGGGCGCCAGCAGCACGACAAAGCCTGCGTCCCGATGGCTCCGCCGCAACAGGGGCATGTGGTTGTCGGCCCGGGCCAGCACCAGTTCGGCGAAGTTGGCCGAGCGGTTCTTGGTGGCCCGCTGGGTCAGGTCGAACAGGATGTCGCGCACCCCATTGTCGCCGCCGTTGTGGCTCGTGTTCATGAACCAGTCGTCCTTGGACACGAATTGGGCGGCGCGGCCGGAGGCCTGCTCGGAGAGGGTGTAGACCGAGGTCCCGCGGGTCTTGGCGTCGGCGCCGGCGTCGGCGTGCAGCGAGATGAAGAGATCAGCCCCGGCCCGGCGGGCGATCTGCACGCGGCTTTCCAGCGGCACATAGACGTCGCTTTTGCGGGTCATCACCACCTTGTACTTGCCGCTGCGCTCGAGACGCGACTGGAGGGCCAGGGCGGCGGCGAGGTTGACGTCCTTCTCATAGGAGCGCGCGCCACGGGCGCCCGGATCCTTGCCGCCGTGACCGGCGTCGATGACGATCACCTTCTTGAGCGCCAGGGGTTTGGGCGCCGGCGCGGCCGGACGACTGGCGGGGCGTGCGGTGAAGCTCGCCGTGGGCGCGCCGACGGCGGCCACATCGATCACATAGCGATAATGGCCGACGCCGTCGGCCGGCGGCAGCAGGAAGCGACGCTTGATCACCCCCTGACCGGCCAGGTCGATCTGAAGACGGGCTGCGCCCTGAGACTGGTCGATCATCCAGGCGCGGATCAAGCCGCGGCCAGACCCCTGAAGGCTCGCCTTGGCGTCGACGCCCGGCAATGACATGACCACACGCCCGCCGGAGCCGTCCTGGGACACCTTGCCCGTGGCGCCGCGGTCCAGGTCGATGACCAGGCGCGTTTCGGCCGCATCGCCACCCAGGCGCACGCCCAGAACGCCGGCCTCGGGCGCGGCGGCGTGCGACACAGCGACCGCCGCCAGGCCGCCGATGGTCGCCGCAACGACACCGGCGCTCAGCAGTCGCGCCTTTCGGAAAACCTTGCCCAGCCTTGCGAGCATACGCCTACACACCCACCAACACGTTTTTTGAGTTCAACGTGCAGTAGATCAGATCGCCGTGGAAAAAGGGTTAAGGGACCCCAACCGGTTGAGCGTCAGGGCGGGCGCTGCGACGACGGCTTTCCTTTTTCCATCCACTGTTGCAAAGTCGCGCCGCGCACGGAGGGGCGTGACTCACTCTGCCCCCCACCCGCGCGAAACACTTGCGTCGGCCCGGCCACGAGGTTCGGAGACGACGCTTCACCGATCCTCGCCTTGCAGGCGTGACTAGGACACACCCATGGGCAGCGTCGCCCCAGCCCCATTCCGGCGACCGGCCGGCCTCGCGGCCGCCTCCGTTGCTGTGAACAGAGACCCTGCGCGCGCCCTCATAATTAGCCGGCAGCGCCCGAACTCGACGTTCGTGGCGCGCCGTGGAGATTCACTAAATGTCGAAGAAGATGCTTATCGATGCAGCCCACGCCGAAGAGACGCGCGTGGTGCTCATCGACGGAACGCGTGTTGAAGATTTCGATTTCGAGAGCAAGAACCGGAAGCAACTCAGAGGGAATATCTACCTCGCCAAGGTGACCCGGGTTGAGCCCAGCCTCCAGGCGGCTTTCATCGAGTACGGCGGCAACCGCCACGGCTTCCTCGCCTTCAACGAAATCCATCCGGACTACTATCAGATTCCCGTGGCCGACCGCGAAGCCCTGCTGCGCGAAGAGGCCGAGGAAGAAGACGCCTTCGAGCCCGGCCGGGCCGCGGCGTCCGATCCGGACGATGAGGATTCCGAGGCCGTCGTCGATGAAGACGATGTCATGGAAGAGGAGGTGGCCCGTCGTCGGCGCCGCCTCATGCGCAAGTACAAGATCCAGGAAGTGATCCGCCGCCGGCAGATCATGCTGGTCCAGGTGGTCAAGGAAGAACGCGGCAACAAGGGCGCGGCGCTCACCACCTATCTCTCCCTGGCGGGCCGCTACGGCGTGCTCATGCCCAACACCGCCCGCGGCGGCGGCATCAGCCGCAAGATCACCACGGCCACCGACCGCAAGCGCCTGAAGGGCGTGGTCCAGGGCCTGGACGTGCCGCAAGGCATGGGTCTGATCGTGCGCACCGCCGGCGCCAAGCGGACCAAGGCCGAGATCAAGCGCGACTACGAGTACCTGCTGCGCCTGTGGGAGAATATCCGCGAGAACACCCTCCACTCGATCGCGCCCGCGCTGATCTACGAGGAAGAGGATCTGGTGAAGCGGGCTATCCGCGACCTCTATGACAAGGACATCGAAGGGGTGTTCGTCGAGGGCGAGGCCGGCTTCAAGGAAGCGCGCGACTTCATGCGCATGCTGATGCCATCCCAGGCCAAGAAGGTGCAGGCCTATCGTGACCCTGAGCCACTGTTCGTGCGCTATAAGGTCGAAGACCACCTGTCTCAGATCTACAGCCCGGTCGTTCCCCTGAGGTCCGGCGGCTATCTGGTGATCAACCAGACCGAGGCCCTGGTGGCCGTCGACGTCAACTCCGGGCGTTCGACTCGCGAGCGCAACATCGAAGCCACGGCGCTCAAGACCAATCTCGAGGCCGCCGAGGAGACGGCCAGGCAGCTGCGGCTGCGCGATCTGGCCGGCCTGATCGTCATCGACTTCATCGACATGGATGAGTCGAAGAACAATCGCGCCGTCGAGAAGAAACTCAAGGACGCCCTGAAGGACGACCGCGCCCGCATCCAGATGGGCAAGATCAGCTCTTTCGGTCTGATGGAAATCAGCCGCCAGCGCCGCCGGACCGGCGTGCTGGAAGGCACCACCCATGTCTGCGAGCATTGCGACGGCACCGGCCGGGTCCGCTCGGTGGAGTCCAGTTCGCTGGCCACCCTCCGCGCCCTGGAGATCGAGGCTCTGAAGGGCGGCGGCGAGGCGACGCTGAAGGCGCCGCGGGCTGTGGCCCTCTACATCCTCAACGAAAAGCGCGCGCATCTGGCCCGCATCCACGAGACCTTCGGCCTGTTCGTCACCGTGGTGGTCGATGACGCCATGCCGCACGCCGATTACGAGATCGAGCGGACGGCCAGCGAAACGCGTCCTGATCACGCCGTCGTCGCCCGCACCGGGCCCCGGATCGATCCGGTCTATGACGACGCCGAGTTCGACGATGTCGATGAGGATGAGGACGACGAGGACGAAGACGAGGCTGAAGACGAGGTCCGCAGCTCCCGGGTCGTCGAAGACGACGACGACGAGGATGATGTCCGCGCCGAACGCCCCCGCGAAGAGTTCGCCGCCGAGGATGACGCCGATGGCCGCACCCGCGGTCGTGGCCGCCGCCGCCGTCGTCGCGGCGGTCGTCGTGACGAGGAAGATCGCGCGCCCGCCTCGCCGGAGGCCGCCGACGCTTCCGATCCGCGTCTCGAAGACGAGAATGGCGGCCGTCGCCGGCGTCGTGGCCGTCGAGGCGGTCGACGCCTGCGCGAGGACCGTCCGGGCGAAGCCTTCGCCTGGGTCCGTCCCTGGGTGCCCTATGGCGAAGACCCGTTTGTCTGGTTCGACCTTTCGGAAGACCAGCGGATGGCCGTGCCCGAGCCCGGCGACGCCCGCGAGGAACGCCCGGCCCAGGTGAGCCAGGCCGCGCCGCAAGCCGAGGTCGAGACCCCGCCCCCTGCGACCTCCAAGTCCGCGCCCGCCGCCCATGGCGAGGATGACATGTGGGTGGAGCTGCCTGAGCCGGAAGAAAAGCCGAAGCGTCGCCGCTCGCGGTCCAAGGCCAAGCCGGCGGCGGAAGCCGTCGAGGCGGTCGCGACCGAAACCGAGACGGTGGAAGCTGCGCCGGCCGCAGAAGCAGAACCGGCGGCCGAAGCCCCAGCAGCCGAGGCTGAGCCTGAAGTCGTAAAGCCCAAGCGCACCCGCACCCGTCGCAAGGCTGAACCGAAGGTCGAGGCCGCGCCTGAGTCGCCCAGCGACGAGGCCCTGGTCACCGATGCGCCTCCGGCCCAGCCGGCGGTCGAGCCCGAGGTCGTCGCCCAGCCCGAACCTGAGCCGGTGATGGCCCAGGCTGCGGCGGCCGCCGAGCCCGAGCGCGTTCCGGAACCGGCGTCGGCGCCAGCCGAACCCGATCCGGCGGAGATCACCTCCCCGCCCGCCAAGCCCCGTCGAGGCTGGTGGCGGCGCGGTTGACGCGGTAGGCTCTGCTTCAAGGGCGTCGGGGGGAAGCGATCGAGAGTGTGTGCATGGCCTCCCCCCTGCCTTCCCTAAGCGGCTCACCCTTGAGCGGCACGTCGGCTCACCCGCGCCAGCCCTTTCGCGCTGGGCGGGATCTGCTGAAGAAGACAGCGGCCAGGCTCGCCCTGTCAGCGGCCCTGGCCGTTGCGCCGATGGCCGCCCAGGCCCAATCCCGGGACCAGATCTCCCTCATTCGGGACACCGAGATCGAAGCGATCCTCCGTGCGGACTCCGAGCCGATCCTGAAGGCCGCCGGCCTCAATCCCGACAGCATCGAAATCCTGTTGATCGGGGGCAAGGACCTGCAGGCCTTCGCCGCGCCAGGCACCATGGGGATCTATACGGGCCTGATCCTCGAATCTGAGAACCCTAACCAGCTGCAGGGCGTCATCGCCCACGAGGTCGGCCACCTGGCCGCCGGCCACAGCGCTCGCTCCGGCGAGATGCAGCGGGCCGGCATGCAGCCCTTCCTCCTCACCATGGGCCTCGGGGTCCTGGCCGCCTTCGCCGGCGCCGGCGACGCCGCCATCGCCCTGATGGGCAGCGCGAGTCAGTTCGGCACCCTGGCCGCCCTGGGCTATAGCCGCGAACAGGAGAGCCGCGCCGATCAGGCCGGCCTCAACCTGCTTGATCGCTCCGGTATCTCAGGCAGGGGGCTGGTCCAGTTCTTCGACAAATTCCGCTACCAGGAAGTCTTCCAGGAAGCCCGCCGCTACGCCTATTTCCGCAGCCACCCCCTGTCGTCCGAACGGATCGACACCCTTCGCCGCAAGGCTGAGACCCTGCCCGATTGGGAGAAGGCTGACAGCGAGGAGGCCATGCTCGAGCACGAGATCATGAAGGCCAAGCTTCAGGGCTTCATCAATCCTCAGCGGGCCATCGTCGATTATAGCGAGAAGGACGACGCCTATCCGGCGCGCTATGCCCGGGCGATCGCCTATTACCAGATGAAGGAGCCCGACCGGGCTCTCGACCTGATCGAGGCCCTGCTCGCCGAGCAGCCGGACAACGCCTATCTCTGGGAGCTCAAGGGCCAGATCCTGTTCGAATTCGGCCGCACCACCGAGGCCGAGGCCCCCCAGCGCAAGTCGGTGGAGCTGATGCCTGACGCACCTCTCCTGCGGGTCAATCTGGGCCAGACCCTCATCGCCATGAATGACGAGGCCAAGCTGGACGAAGGCATCGCCGAACTGCGCCGGGCGCTCGCCCAGGAAGACGACAATGCGGTCGCCTGGCGCCTGCTGGCCCAGGGCTATGATCGCCGCGGCGACGATGGTTCGGCCAGACTCGCCACGGCGGAGTACAATTTCCATGTGGGCGACCGCCAGCAGGCCCGGGTGTTCGCCATGCGCGCCCGCGACATGCTGACCCGCGACACGCCCGAATGGCGCCGCGCCACCGACATCGTGCTCACCTCCAACCCCTCCCGCGAGGACCTGCGCGAACTGGCGCAGGAAGGCGCGATCACCACCGGCTCGGTCCGCTAAGGCCCCCGGTCCGGCCCTTGCGGCCTGCTCCGGGGTCGCATTGCGCGCCAAACCTCCCTATCTGGACGTCTGATGAGAAAGCCCTTGCCTGTTCTTGCGGCGCTGTGCGCCTCCGCCCTTGCCCTGTCGGCCTGCGACCGGGCCTCCGACGACGCCTTTGGAGAGCGCGTGCGCGCCTATCTCCTCGAACATCCGGAGGTGATCGAGGAAGCCGTCCAGAAACTGGGGGAAAAGCGTGAGCAGGAGGCCGCCCAGGCCGCCGTCTCAGCCATCGAGGCCAATCGCGCCGCCCTTGAGCAGGACCCCCGCGACTTCGTGGCCAATCCGAACGGCGCGATCACCCTGACCGAGTTCTTCGACTACCGCTGCGGCTACTGCAAGATCGCCGCGCCGGAGATCCAGGAGATCATCGACAACAATCCCGACGTCCGGGTGGTCTTCAAGGAATTCCCGATCTTCGGCGAACAGTCCGACGAGACCGCCGCCATCATGCTGACCGACCAGGCCAAGGCCAAGACGCTTGAGCTGCACGAGCGGCTGATGGCGGAAAAGAGCCTGGACGATGCGGCCCTGGACCGCCACCTGACGGCGGTCGGCATCGATCCCGCCGCCGCCCGCGAGGCGGCCCAGGCGCCGGCCATCCAGAAGCAGATCGCCGACACGCACGAACTGGCCCAGACCCTGGGCATCAACGGCACGCCGGCCTTCGTCATCGGCGACCGCCTGATCTCGGGCGCCGACATGGAGTCGGTCAAGGCCGCCATCGTCAACGCCAAGGCCGCCAAGCTCGGCTCCTGATCGCCTGGGCCTGTCGCGCTAGATCAGGCCCGCCAGCGGCGAGGACGGATCGGCATACATGCGCTTGGGCATGCGGCCGGCCAGAAACGCCTCGCGCCCGGCGATCACCGCATGGCGCATGGCGCTGGCCATCAGGATCGGGTCGCGGGCCTCGGCGATGGCGGTGTTCATCAGCACCGCGTCGCAACCCAGCTCCATGGCCACGGCGGCGTCCGACGCCGTGCCGACTCCGGCGTCCACCAGCACCGGCACCGTGGCCTGTTCGATAATCAGTCCGAGGTTCAGCAGGTTCTGGATGCCGCGCCCTGACCCGATGGGCGCGCCCAGGGGCATAATGGCGGCCGCGCCCGCCTCCTCAAGCTTCTGCGCATAAACCGGATCGTCGCTGCAATAGACCATGACCTCGAAGCCGTCGGCGATCAGCAGCTTCAGCGCCCGCAGGGTCTCCTCCATGTCCGGCAACAGGTGCTTGGTGTTGGACAGGACCTCCAGCTTGACCAGGTTCCAGCCGCCGGCCTCCCGGGCCAGGCGCAGGGTGCGCACGGCGTCCTCGCCGGTGAAACAGCCGGCGGGGTTGGGCAGGAAGGTGAAGCGATCGGGTTTCACATGATCGACCAGCATGGGCTGGCTAGGATCGGACAGGTTCACCCGGCGGATCGCCACGGTGACGATCTCCGCGCCTGCGGCCTCGGCGGCCGCCGCATTGGTGGCGTAGTCCTTGTACTTGCCCGTACCGACGATCAGGCGCGAGGTGAAGGTGCGGCCAGCGACGGTCCAGGTGTCTTCAACGCCTGCGGGCCTTTGGCTTGCGTCGTCCATGTCAGCCGCCTCCAATGAAATGCACGATCTCGATCCGGTCGCCGTCAGCCACCGGGGTGCGGTCATAGGCCGAGCGCGGCACGATCTCCAGGTTGCGCTCCACCGCCACTTTCCGCGGGTCCAGGCCCAGTTCGCTCACCAGCGCCGCCAGGTGTGGCAGGGGCGGCAGGGTGCGGGCTTCCCCGTTGATCGTCAGGTTCATGCTCAACTCTCACAGCGGCCTGCCGCCGGGATGCTTGTGACCCCCGCCTGCGAACGTTACAAGACACCGGAATCGCCGGCGGAGCCGAATGTCCAAACCGATCTATGTGTTGAGCGGGCCCAATCTCAACCTCCTGGGCGTCCGTGAGCCTCAGATTTATGGGAAAGAGACCCTGGACGACGTTCGCACAGCCTGCGAGCGGCGGGCCGACGCTCTTGGCCGCACGGTGGTCTTCCACCAGTCCAACCATGAAGGCGTGCTGATCGACTGGGTGCAGGAGGCGCGGACCGCCGCCAGCGCCCTGGTGATCAATCCCGCCGGCTATGGCCACACCTCGATCGCACTTCTGGACGCCCTGAAGACCCTCGAGATTCCGGTGGTGGAATGCCACCTGTCGAACCCGGCGGCGCGCGAGACGTTCCGTCGACACACCTATGTGTCCCTCGCCGCGACGGGAGTCGTGTCAGGCTTCGGCGTGGCGAGCTATGAACTGGCCGTCGAGGCCGCGGCGCGGCTCAGCGCCTGACGCCCACCAGCAGCAAGGATCCCCTCCATGGCTAGCAGCCCCAAGGCTTCCGCCGATCCCCTCGACGCACGTCTGGTGCGCACCCTGGCCGACATCCTGACGGAGACCGGCCTGTCGGAAATCGAAGTCGAGCGCGACGGCCTGAAGATCCGCGTCGCCCGTCAGTTGAACGTGACCGCCACCGTGGCTGCCCCGGCCCCGGCGGCCGTGGCGGCTGCCCCCGTAGCGGACGCCGCGCCGGCGCCTGCGGCCCGCGCTGCCGGCGACGCCGTGAACTCGCCCATGGTCGGCACCGTCTATCTGCAGCCGCAGCCCGGCGCCGCAAGCTTCATCAAGGTCGGCGACACGGTCGCGGCCGGCCAGACCCTGATGATCATCGAAGCCATGAAGACCATGAACCCGATCCCCGCACCCCGCGCCGGCAAGGTGGTCGAGATCATGGTGACTGACGCCCAGCCCGTCGAGTTCGGCGAGCCTCTCGTCATCATCGAGTAGATCGATGTTCGAGAAAATCCTGATCGCCAACCGGGGCGAGATCGCCCTTCGCGTTCACCGGGCCTGCAAGGAGATGGGCATCTCCACCGTGGCCGTTCACTCCGAGGCCGATTCCGGCGCCATGTGGGTGCGCCTGGCCGACGAGAGCGTCTGCATTGGCCCAGCCTCGGCCGCCAAGAGCTATCTCAACATCCCGGCGATCATCGCCGCGGCCGAGATCACCGGCGCCCAGGCCATCCATCCGGGCTACGGCTTCCTGTCGGAGAACGCCCGGTTCGCCGACATCGTCGGCGCTCACGGCTTCACCTTCATCGGACCCAAGCCCGAGCACATCCAGATGATGGGCGACAAGATCACCGCCAAGCAGGCCGTGATGAAGGCCGGCATCCCCGTGGTCCCCGGCTCGGCCGGCGCGCTGACCACCGAGGAAGAAGCCCTGGCCGCCGCCGACGAGATCGGCTTCCCCGTCCTGATCAAGGCCGCCGCGGGCGGCGGCGGGCGCGGCATGAAGGTAGCCCTGGACCGCGAGAGTCTGGCCGAAGCCGTCAGCACCGCACGATCCGAGGCCCAGGCGGCGTTCGGCGATGGCGCGGTCTACATGGAGCGCTACCTCCAGAAGCCCCGCCACATCGAAATCCAGGTCATCGCCGACGCCTTCGGCAATGTCTGTCACCTCGGCGAGCGCGACTGCTCCCTGCAGCGCCGCCACCAGAAGGTGCTGGAAGAGGCCCCCTCCCCGGCCATCGATGCTGCGGCCCGGGCCAAGATCGGCAAGGTGGTCGTCGATGCGATCAAGGCCATCGGCTATCTCGGCGTCGGCACCATCGAGTTCCTCTACGAGAACGGCGAGTTCTTCTTCATCGAGATGAACACCCGCCTGCAGGTGGAGCATCCGGTCACCGAGGCCATCACCGGCATCGACCTGGTGCGCGAACAGATCCGCATCGCCGCGGGCCTGCCGCTGTCCTTCACCCAGGAGCAGGTGGTCTTCGAGGGCCACGCCATCGAGTGCCGGATCAACGCCGAGAATGCGCGGACCTTCACGCCATCCCCGGGCAAGGTCACCGACTTCCACGCCCCCGGCGGCCTGGGCGTTCGCCTGGATTCGGCGGTCTATGCCGGCTACGTCATTCCGCCCTATTACGACAGCCTGATCGGCAAGCTCATCGTCCACGGCCGCGACCGCGAGGAGTGCCTGGCCCGGGTCAATCGCTGCCTGGGCGAGATGGTGGTCGGCGGGGTGGACACCACCATTCCGCTCTTCCAGGACCTGATGCTGCAGCCCGACATCATCGCCGGCGACTACAACATCCACTGGCTGGAAAAGTGGATCAAGGCCCAGGCTGACGAAGCCTGAGGCCATGGAAGCCTTCGGCCCGCTGCAACTGCTGGCCTGCTACACCCGCGGCGTCTTTCCCATGGCCGACGCCCGGGAGGACGATCGCATCTTCCTGGTCGATCCCGAGCATCGCGGTGTCCTGCCGCTGAAGGGCTTCCACGTGCCCCGGCGGCTGGCGAGGACAGTGCGGTCCGGTCCGTTCGAAATCCGGTTCGATACGGCGTTCGACACCGTCGTGGCCCTCTGCGCAGAAGCCGCGCCCGACCGGCCCGAAACCTGGATCAACCCGGTCATCCAGGACCTCTATTCCGAGCTGCACGCCATGGGCTGCGCCCACAGCGTCGAGTGCTGGCGCGACGGCGTCCTGGTGGGCGGCCTGTACGGCGTGTCCCTGGGGGGCGCCTTTTTCGGCGAGAGCATGTTCTCTCGCGCGACGGACGCTTCGAAGGTCGCCCTGGTGCATCTGGTCGCCCGCCTGATCGCCGGCGGATACCAGCTGCTGGACGCCCAGTTCATCACCGAACACCTGACCCAGTTCGCCGCCGAGGAGGTTCCACGCGCCGACTATCACCGACGTCTCGCCCTGGCCCTGGGTGAGCCCGCCGACTTCGGCGATCAGCTGCCGCTGGCCGGCGCCGAGGCCCTGCAGGTGATCAGCCAGGCGTCATAGACCGGATGCTCCAATGGATGCAGCGCCGGCGAGGCCGCGTACATCCAGCCGCGATAGGCCTGCCTGGGCGGCGGCGTCGGCAAGCCCGCCCGCGGCCGGGGCTGGGAGTCGATGGTGATGTAGGCGATGGCGTCCGGCGCCTGCTCGTCCGGCGCGGCCAATTCGCAGGCCCGCACCGTGAAGACCAGGCTCTTATAGCGGATCGGCTGACCCACGGGGGCTTCGAACCGGATGGTCTCGGCGCTGATCTTGTCCAGGGCCTGGATGATGGCGACGTCATAGCGCGCCCGCTTCATGGGTGGCTTGGGTTCCGGCTCAGGTTCAGGCTCGCGAGCCGCCTGCGTCTGTTCCGGCGCTTCGTCGATCTCCGGCGCCGGCTCCGGCGGCGGGGCGATATCGGGCAGCTCCAGGATCGGGGCGGGCGTGACCAGCGGCGTCGGCGGCGAAGGCTGGGGCTGCGCGGCAGGCGATTCCGGCGCAGTCTGGGCGACCACGGCGCCGGCCGCGAGTCCGGCCAGGCCGAGGCTGAGGATCAGGGCGCGCCGGCGCATCGGCCGACGCCTATTCCGGCGTCCAGGGCAGGTAGTCCCCCGTCGCCTTCTGACGCTCGCCGCCCCGGGCCAGGGAGCCCTGAGGCCGGTAGGCGTGGATGGTGCCCGTCAGATTGGGACGATGATCCTTTTCCCAGGGCTGGCGCAGCAGGGGCGCGGTCACCGGGGACTCATCGAAGGTGTAGTGCAGCCAGCCATGCCACTCGGCCGGGACCTTGGAGGCCTCGGCATAGCCTGAAAAGATCACCCAGCGACGCTTGCGGCCGTCATAGGAGTCCGAGGTGTCCTTGGCCTCGTAGTAGCGATTGCCGTAGTCGTCCTGGCCCACGAAGACGCCGCGGCGGCCGATGTGGAAGCGGGCGCCGAGCGAGGCGCCGTTCCACCAGGTGAAGATCGCTTTGAACACGTTGGACTGACCCGGCTGGCAGGAATTTCGGGCGGACTATAGGTCCCCGCCCCCGGATCGTCCAGCGCCCCGCAGCCCTCAACATCTTGGGGATGAAGCGGTTGTCGCACGCAACATCTATTGCCCGGCCGGCTGGCGCTTTCTACGCTGCGCCCAAGGGAGTCTGAGATGAGTCTGGAGAGCGGCAGGGTGGAGCGGCGCACGCTGGAGCGCAGAGGCGACGTGGTCGAGGTCGCCGCGCCGTCCGCCTGGCCCAACGCCCAGGTCGAGGCCTGGCTCGACTGGGCCGGCGGCGACACCGATCTGCCTGCCGCCATCTTCCGGTTCGCCGAGGCGCAGGTGAAATCCGGCCAGCGGCTGGGTCTGTTCGAGGGCGTGGGCGCCCGGGGCCGATTCCGCCGGGAACTGGGCGCGGCCCTTCTGGCCGGGCGGATCGCCCTGCGCGCCGTCTCGCCCGCCACCCCCGACCAGCTCGAGGATCCCGAGACGCTGCTGGAAGGCCTCGCCCGCTACCGGGCCGCCTACCGAGGCCGACGCAGCGCCATAGAGGCCGCCGCCGTTCTGGGCGAGAGGCTGCAGGCCTTGGCCGACGCCATTCATCGCTGCCACGGCGATCCCGACGCCTGCGCGGATCCCCAGCGCAATCCTAGCCTGGCCCGCGCCGCCGAGGCCGCCCGTGCGACCGGCGCTTCCGACTGGGCCATCCTCGACGCGATCAGCCTGGCCAAGGCCGGCGAGACCCGCCTGCCCGCAGCGGCGCCGATCCTGGCCGACCAGGCGCCGCTCACGGCCCGCGCCCCTTCAGAGGCGATCCCGGCCGTGGACCGTGCGCTGGCCCTTACCGCCTGGGAAACCAGCGGCCTGACCGTCGCCTTCGAGGCGCCGGCGCCGCCGGCCCACGCCCTGGGTTGCGTCAATCTGATGGCGTTCGGCGGCGGCGAAGACTTCGATGTCAACGGCTTCGAGACGGCGGTGGCTCTGCTGGCCACGGCCCTGGCCTGCCTGGCCGAGGGGGAATCCGCCGTGCTGGGCCTGGCGGGTCTGGCCGAATGGCTGGCCGCCCAGGGCCTGGCCTATGATTCCGACCAGGGCCGGCAAGCCGCCCGCGACCTGTTCGAGCGCACACGCCTGGCGGCCCATGCCGCCTGCCCCGCCCTGAACGGCGGACCTGGCGTGTTCGATGATCCGGAGCTCGCCCTGATGCTCGGCGGGGCCAGCGCGGCTGGCGAGCCCTGGGAAGGCCCCGTCACCTTCGCCGAAACCTCCGATGGCCACATCGTTCGGGTGGTGAGTGAAGCCGCCCTCTGCGGCCTGCAGGCCATCGGCGCCGACCTGGACGCCGCCCGCTGGCGCTTGCTCGGTCACGGCAGCCTGGAGCATGCGCCAGGGATAGACCACGCCGCCCTGACGGCCCGCGGCTTCACCGAACACGAGATCGGCGCGGTCGAGGCCGCCCTGCCCTATTGCCTGGCCCTGCGCGAGGCCTTCCGTCCCGAGGTGGTCGGCGAGGGCTTCCTGGCCGACGTCCTGGGGGCGCCGGGCGAGGACCTGCACGATCCGCGGTTCGACGCCCTGCGCGTCATGGGATTCACCGAGGCGGAGATCGCTGCGGCCCAGGCCTACGCCCTGGGCGCCAACCGCCTGGAGGGGCCAGACCTGGACGCCGCCCAGCAGGCGGTCTTCCTTACCGCCGATGACCTGGGGCCAGGGCCCTATCTCACCCTGCTGGCGCACATCCAGCCGACCCTGGCGCAGCCGGCTCTGGCCGACTTCACCCTCCCCTGGGACGCCAGCCTGGACGACGTTCAGACCCTGATGGCCCATGCGAGACACGCCGGGGTCTGCGCCGTGCGCATCCAGCGCGCCGAGCCTTCGGCCTATCAAGCGCTCGACCTGCCGCCTGTGCGAGAGGCGGCCCGGGCTGAACCGCTTCGCACCGGGCCGCCGCCGGCCGCCTCGGCGTCCCCGCCGGAAGAGCGGATCGTCGAGCGCGAGCGCGAGCGCCGCAAGCTGCCGGACCGCCGCAAAGGCTATATCCAGAAGGCCTCGGTCGGCGGCCACAAGGTCTATCTGCACACCGGCGAGTATGACGAAGGCGAGCTCGGCGAGATCTTCATCGACATGCACAAGGAAGGTGCGGCCTTCCGATCGCTGATGAACAACTTCGCCATCGCCGTCTCCATCGGCCTGCAGTACGGCGTGCCCCTGGACGAGTTCGTCGAGGCCTTCGTCTTCACCCGGTTCGAGCCAGCGGGGCCTGTGACCGGCAACGACTCCGTGCGCTCGGCCACCTCGATCCTGGACTATGTGTTCCGCGAGCTGGGCGTCTCCTATCTGGGCCGGGATGACCTGGCCAACGCCGATCCCGACGAGCTCAACGCCGATGGCCTAGGCCGCGGCAAGGCCGATGAGCCAGCGCTCGCCACCGGCGAGCCACAGCCGGCCTCGCGCTATATCTCCAAGGGATTTTCCCGCGGCGCTGCGCCGGACAACCTGGTGGTCCTCTCCCTCGCCGATCATCGGGCGAGCCGGGCTCAGAGCGCCCAGGCGGCCGATGTCTGCGCGGCCTGCGGCGACATCGCCGTGGTGCGCAAGGGCGCCAGCCTGATCTGCGAAACCTGCGGCGCGCGGGCCGGACGGATTGACGACGCCGCGGGCTAGAGCTCAGGCGCACACCTGGCCTTAAGCTTGCAGGTCTAGGGCAGACCTGTTCCTTTGCTTGCAAGGCCTCGCCTATGAGACTGACGACATCCCTCCTCGCCCTTGCGGCTGTCCTGGCGACGGCCGCCCCGGCCGCCGCCCAGAATGCGAGCCAGATCGGTCAGGCCCGCAATGGGGCGAGCTGTCCCAAATGCAATCTCTTCCAGGCTGATTTCAGCGGCCTGACCCTCAGCGGCAAGAGCTACGCCGGGGCGCGGCTTCGCCAGGCCGACCTCAGCCTGTCGATCATGACGCGAACCAGCTTTGCCGGCAGCGACCTGCGCGATGTCGAGGCCTATGGCGGGGTCTTCACCGGATCAAATTTCGGCGGCGCGAACCTGACTAACGCCAGCTTCGTCGGGACCCATCTGCAAGGCGCCAGCTTCCGCGGCGCCAACCTGACCGGGACCAACTTCTCCGGCGCCGAGATGGATCGGGCCACCGGCCTGAGCCAGGGTCAGCTCAACGCCGCCTGCGGCGACAGCGCCACGCGCCTGCCGGGAAATCTCCGCATCCCCGCCTGCTAAGGTCGTAAAATTACTGCGATTTAAGTGGTCTTTCCGCCTGGGTCGTCACAGATGGAGGCTCGACACGGAGCCTATATGACCCGACTGACCCGTCTTCTCGTGCTGATCGCCGCCCTGGGCGCCCTTGCGCCTGGCGTCGCCAGCGCCCTGACCAGCGACAAGGCGGTCGCCCGGATGGTGGCGTTCGGCGGTTCGTGCGCCAATTGCGAACTCTCGGGCCGGAAGCTGGCCGGCGCCCGTTTCATCGGGGCCGACTTCACCGGCGCCGCCCTGGTGGGTTCGGACCTGCGCGGCGCGCGCTTCCACGGCTCAGCCTTCGGCAACGCCGACCTGTCGCGGGCCGACATGTCCGATAGCTCGATGATGGGCGCGAGCTTCGACGGGGCGAACCTTTCGGACGCCGTGCTCCGCTCGGCTGAAGCCAACGGCGCAGATTTCGCCAGGGCCGATCTCAGCGGCGCGGACCTGCGCGAACTGGAAGGCGGCGGTTCAAACTTCGCCTCGGCGAATCTTCAGGAAGCGCGGCTGGACGAGGCCGAACTCAATGGGGTGAACTTTTCCCGGGCCAACGCCCGTGGCGCCAGCTTCCGTGAAGCCGAACTCACCGCCGCCAATCTCCAGAGCGGGCGCTTCGACAACGCCTCGTTCCGTGAAGCCGAGCTCGACATGGCCAGCCTTCGGGGCGCCACCTTCGCCGGCGCAGACTTCCGCGGGGCCAGCCTGGACCGCACCGATATCGGCGGCGTAGACCTCTCCCGCGCCCGCGGCCTCAATCAATCGCAGCTGGATGACGCCTGCGCCGACAGCGGCACCAAGGTCCCTTCAGGCCTCACCGCCAAGACCTGCGCCGGACGGCGCGTGGTGGTGCGCGTGCGGGCTCCGCCCGCGCCACCCGCGCCGCCGGTCCCACCTGCGCCGCCCGCCGGGCCACGCTATCTGGCGCCCCTGGCCGACTAAGCGATCAGGCCAAGGCAACCAGGCCTCAGGCCGGCTTGATCGGCAGAGCCAGACGCAGGCTGAGTTCCTTGAGCTGGCGCTCATCCACCTCAGACGGCGCGCTCATCATCAGGTCCTGGCCCTGCTGGTTCAGCGGGAAGGCGATGACCTCGCGGATCGCGCTCTCACCGGCCAGCAGCATGACGATGCGGTCGATGCCCGGCGCCAGGCCGCCGTGCGGCGGTGCGCCATAGCGGAAGGCGTTCAGCATGCCGCCGAACTGCTCCTCGACCACCTGCTGGCTGTAGCCGGCGATCTCGAAGGCCTTGATCATCACATCGGCCCGGTGGTTCCGCACGGCGCCGGAGCACAGCTCGTAGCCGTTGCAGACGATGTCGTACTGGTAGGCCAGGATATCCAGCGGATCCTTGGTCTGCAGCGCCTCCATCTCGCCCTGCGGCATGGAGAAGGGATTGTGCGAGAAGTCGACATGGTTCGACTCCTCGTTCATCTCGAACATCGGGAAGTCGACGATCCAGACGAACTCGAAGCGGTCCTCGTCCACCAGCTTCAGGTCGGTCCCGACCTTGGTCCGGGCCGCGCCGGCGAACTTGTAGAAGACCTTGGGGTCGCCGGCGGCGAAGAAGGCCGCATCGCCCTGGCCAAGGCCGAGCGCGCGCATCAGGCCGTCGGTCTTCTCTGCGCCCAGGTTCTTGGCGATGGGGCCGCCCCAGCCACCCTGGTCCTCGCTCCAGAAGATGTAGCCCAGGCCTGGCTGCCCTTCCCCCTGCGCCCAGGAGTTCATCCGGTCGCAGAAGGCGCGGCTGCCGCCCTTTGGCGCAGGGATGGCCCACACCGCGTTCTTGGCGTCTTCCAGGATGCGGGCGAACAGGCCAAAGCCGCCGCCGCGGAAGTGGTCGGACACGTCCTGCATTTCGATGGGGTTGCGCAGGTCGGGCTTATCGGAGCCGTACTTGGCGATCGCCTCCCGATAGGGGATGCGCGGGAACGGATAGGGGGTGACCGGCTTGCCCTGGCCGTACTCCTCGAACACCCCATGCATCACCGGCTCGATGGCGGCGAAGATATCGTCCTGGGTGACGAAGCTCATCTCCACGTCGAGCTGATAGAATTCCAGGCTGCGGTCGGCCCGCAGGTCCTCGTCGCGGAAGCAGGGGGCGATCTGGAAATAGCGGTCGAAGCCCGCGACCATCAGCAGCTGCTTGAACTGCTGCGGCGCCTGGGGCAGCGCGTAGAACTTGCCCGCGTGCAGGCGCGAGGGCACCAGGAAGTCCCGGGCGCCTTCCGGCGAGGACGCCGTCAGGATCGGGGTCTGGAACTCGTTGAAGCCCTGGTCGGTCATCCGGCGACGGATCGAGGCGATCACCTGGCTGCGCAGCAGGATGTTGCGATGCAGGGTTTCGCGCCGCAGGTCGAGATAGCGGTGTTTGAGGCGGATTTCCTCCGGATAGTCCGGCTCGCCAAACACCGGCAGCGGCAGTTCGGCGGCCTCAGACAGCACGTCCACGCCCTTGGCCTGCACCTCGATCTCGCCGGTAGGCAGGTTGGGGTTCACCGTGTCAGGCGTGCGGGCGACGACCTCGCCTTCCACGCAGATGACGCTCTCGGCCCGAAGGCGCTCCACCGTGGCGAAGCCCTGGGTCTCCGGCGCAAACACCAGCTGGGTCAGGCCGTAATTGTCCCGCAGGTCGATAAAGACCAGCCCCCCATGGTCGCGCTTGCGATGAATCCAGCCGGAAAGGCGGACGGTCTTGCCCGTGTCGGCGGCGCGAAGCTGGCCGCAGGTGTGGGAGCGGTAAGGGTGCATGAGGAGTCGCAGAAAAAGCAGGGAAAACGAGGCGCGGAAGGGCGCATGCGGGGCCTGCCTTGTCAAGGCGGCGGGCCGGCTCAAGCCAGCCCGCGCTCTGAGATCGGCGGCCTATTTCGCGGGATCGACCAGGGCCTGGTAGACCAGGGTCCGGGTGGTGGTCCCCAGATCGGGCCCGCCGGTGCCGCCGAAGCGCTGGATCATGCCGACGAACACGATGTCGTTGGTGGGATCAACCCAGAACCAGGTGCCGGCCGCGCCGCCCCAGCTGAGCGTCCCCTTCCCTTCCAGGCCGCCGGCCTTGCGGGGGTCCTTGATCACCGCGAAGTCGAGGCCGAAGCCGACGGCGTCATTGAAACGCTGGCCGACCGAGCCGTTGGACGACACTAGAGCGTCCTCTGGGATCATGTCGGTTCCCATCAGCTCGACCGTAGCCGGCGCCAGGATGCGGACGCCATCCAGTTCGCCGCCATTGGCGATCATCTGGGCGAAGCGGGCATAGTCGGACGCCGTCGAGACAAGGCCGCCGCCGCCGGATTCCATGCGCGGAGCCACGGTGAAGTCCTGGGCCGGCGCCCCGGCCAGCTCCTTGGCTTCGAACAGACGCCCGCCATTGGGCGCGCCCACATAGACGGCCGCCAGGCGATCAGCTTGTCCGGTCCGGACCTGGAAGCCGGTGTCGGTCATCTTCAGCGGCCGGAAGATGCGCTCGGCCATGAAGTCGCCCAGGGTCTGGCCGGTCAGCTTCTCGACGATATGGCCCTGGATATCGACGGCGACGGAATAGCTCCAGTCCGTGCCGGGCTGGAACATCAGGGGAATGGTCGCGGTCTTCTCGACCATTTCCTGCAGGGAGGCCGAGCTCAGGACGCGCTTTTCGCGGAACATCCGATCGACGGCGTGCTCCTCCGACAGACCGTAGCCGAAGCCGGCCGTATGGCTCATCAGCTCGCGCATGGTCGGGTCGCGGGTGACCGGCTCCAGGATCGGCTGGCCTTCGGCGTCCGTCCCGGTCATCACCTTGAGGCTGGCCAGTTCGGGGACGTACTTGCTGATCGGGTCGTCAAGACGCCAGCGGCCTTCCTCGAACAGGATCATCAGGGCCACGCCGGTCACCGGCTTGGTCATGGAATAGATGCGGAAGATGGCGTCCTTCTCCATCGGCCGCTGATCGGCCAGGCTCGCCTGACCATAGGTGTTGAAGGCCACCACCTTGCCGTGACGGGCCAGCAGCGTGGTCATGCCCGCCACACGACCGTCTGTGACCGCCTGGGCCATGGCGGCGTCCAGCCGCTTCAAGCGCTCTGAGGAGAAGCCCACCGATTCTGGACTGGCGGCGGCCGGCAGGGGCGCGGGCGCCCGCTGGGCCAGGGCTGCGGGCGGCGCAGCCAGCAGGGCGACGGCCAGCGTCGCCGCGGCCAGGCGGTTGAAGTGGAACATGTGAGGCCTCCCCTAAAGCTCTTTGGGAGGGACCCTATCGGAGCTTGCGGCCGCCGCAATGGCCAAGCTGACCATGGCGGGGCGCGGCGGGTTCATTTCGGCTTGAACCGCTTGCTGGTGGGGAAGCCGCGGGGGGCGAGTTTGCCGGCCCCGGCCCGGCGGCCCAGCCAGTCGCGCCACTCCGGCCAGACCCGTGTGCGGCCGGCCGGATCGATCCAGACAGCGCCCGTCTCAGCCTCGAACACCGTAGCGTCCCTCAGGCCGCCCTCGCGATAGGCCTGCAGCTTGACCCCCTTGCCCCGGGGCATTTCGGGCAGCTCGGCGATGGGGAAGATCAGGATCTTGCCGTTGTCGCCGATCACCGCGATGTGGTCGCCGCGCACGGCCAGGGTCGGCAGGGCGCCGCGCTTGTCCACGGTCAGCACCTGCTTGCCGGCCCGCCGAGCGGAGACGGCCTCGTCCTCCAGGAGCACGAACCCGTAGCCCGCCTTGGAGGCCAGCACACGGCGCACGCCTGGCTTGTGGGCGAAGACATCGACGATCTCGACCTGGTCCTCCAGGTCGATCATCAGCCGCAGCGGCTCGCCATGCCCTCGGGCCGAGGGCAGCTTGTCGCAGCCGATGGTGAAGAACCGCCCGTCCGAGGCCAGGATCAGCAGCTTGTCGGTGGTCTCGGCCGGCACGATGAAGCCGAGCTTGTCGCCCTCCTTGAACTTGAGCTCAGAGGGATCCTCAACCTTGCCCTTGGCCGCCCGGATCCAGCCCCGCTCGGACAAAATGACCGTGATCGGCTCGCGGGGGATCAGGGCCTCGATGGCGGCCTCGGCGTCCACCTCGGGCGCATCGGCGAAGATCGAGCGGCGCTTGCCCACGGCGGTGTCGGGACCGAGGACCTTGCGGACCTCCTTGAGGCCTACCCCGACCAGCTTCCATTGCCGGGGCTCGGACTCCAGCAGCTTCAGCAGGCCGTCGCGCTCTTCCGACAGCTCGCCATGCTCGCGGCGGATTTCCATCTCTTCCAGCCGCGCCAGTTGGCGCAGGCGGGTGTTGAGGATGGCGTCGGCCTGAAGGTCCGAGAGCTTGAAGGTCTCAATCAGCTTGGCCTTGGGCTCGTTCTCGTGCCGAACGATGCGGATCACCTCGTCCAGATTGAGATAGGCGATCAGCAGGCCGTCGAGGATGTGTAGCCGGGCTTCGATCTTGGCCAGGCGATGCCGGGCGCGGCGCACCAGCACCTCGCGCCGGTGGTCGAGGAAGGCGCGCAGGGCCTCCTTCAGGCTCATCACCCGCGGCGTGCCGCGGGCGTCCAGGACATTGAGGTTCACCGAGAACCGGCTCTCCAGATCGGAGAGCTTGAACAGGCTCTCCATCAGGACTTCCGGCTCGATGTTGCGGCTCTTGGGTTCGAGCACCAGCCGCACATCCTCGGCCGACTCGTCGCGCACATCCCCCAGCAGCGGCGCGCGCTTGTTCTCGATCAGGTTGGCCAACTGCTCGACCAGGTCAGCCTTCTTCACCTGATAGGGAATCTCGGTGACGATGATCTGGTAGGTCCCGCGCCCGGTGTCCTCGCGCACCCAGCTGGCCCGGGTGCGGATACCGCCGCGGCCGGTCTCATAGGTCTCCAGCATGGAGGCGTGGGATTCGACGATCACCCCGCCGGTGGGGAAGTCCGGTCCCTTCACATGCACCATCAGGTCGGCGGTGCTGACGTCGGGGGCGTCCAGCATCAGCAGGCAGGCGTCGATCAGCTCGGCGGCGTTGTGCGGCGGGATCGAGGTGGCCATGCCCACGGCGATGCCGCTGGAGCCATTGGCCAGCAGGTTGGGGAAGCCGGCCGGCAGGACCACCGGCTCCTCGTCCTCGCCATCATAGGTCGAGCGGAAATCGACGGCGTCCTCGTCGATGCCATCCAGCAGGAGCTGGGCCGCGTCGGTGAGCTTGCACTCGGTGTAGCGCATGGCCGCGGCGTTATCGCCGTCGATATTGCCGAAATTCCCCTGGCCATTGATCAGCGGGTAGCGCTGGGAAAAGTCCTGGGCCAGGCGCACCAGGGCCTCATAGACCGCGGTGTCCCCGTGGGGGTGGTACTTACCGATCACGTCGCCGACCACCCGGGCCGACTTCTTGGCCGAGGAGTTGGGGTCCAGACGAAGCTGCCGCATGGCGAACAGCAGCCGGCGGTGGACCGGCTTCAGGCCATCGCGCACGTCCGGCAGGGCGCGGCCGGTGATGGTCGAGAGCGCATAGGCCAGGTAGCGGCGCGACAGCGCCTCGCTCAGCGGCTCATCGATAATGCGGTCGCCGTCGCCATCGAACGGCGGAGGTGTGTGCTTGCTCATTGATTCTCCGTGGCCGCGATTCTAGCGCGCCGCGTCCCGTCCGTCACAGTCGGTCAGCGTCCGACAGGCGGTCGATCATCCAGACCCTGGCCGGCGGCAGGGGCCTGTTCAGGGGATTGAAGACGAAGGCCTCCAGGAAGTGGCCGGTGAGATCAAGGCCTGAGCCGATATCCCCGGCCTCCAGCCCCCACTGGGCCGACAGCATGAAGGGCGGCAGGCGCAGAAGCTTGTCCTTGTAGGGCTCGCCCGCCTGGGCGCTGACGGCACGGCCCGTGCGGGGGCTGACATAGATCAGGTCGTCCACCGACCCCGTGGCCGCGCACTTGGACAGGTCCAGGCCAAAGCCCAGGTCCTGCAGCAGGCCGGCCTCGTACCGGACGAAGACCGCCGGCCAGATATCGGGGACCGCCAAGGCCCTGATCAGGGCCTCCAGGGCCAGATAGGCGCCATGGTGGGGTTCCCGTTCCGGCAGGGCGCCGGCGGCCACCGCAGCGGCCGCAGAGAGGCCATGCAGGGCCAGGGGATCATCGAACAGGGCGCCGGGCCCCTCGCCCATCGGCTCCAGGGTGGCTGCGCCCAGCTGTTCGGCGACCCGGGCCCGGAACCGCACCCGCACCTGGGCGCCCGGCTGCAGGAAAGGCTTCAGCCGCCGCGAGGCCCCGCCGGCCACATGGGCGGCGTAACGGCCATGCTCTGAGGTCAGCAGATCGACGATGGCGCCGGTCTCGCCATGGGCTCGGGCCGAGAGCACGAAGGCGTCGTCCTCGAACTCCATCAGACGCGCCCCATCAGACGTCGAAATCGAGGCCCACGTCGCCGTAGAACTCGCGCTTGTCGGCCCAGGTCTCGTCGACCTTCACATGCAGGAACAGGTGGACCTGGCGATCGAACAGCTCGGTGAGCTCCTCGCGGGACTTCTGGCCGATCCACTTCAGGGTCTGGCCGTTCTTGCCCAGGATGATCGGCCGCTGGCTGTCGCGCTGGACATAGATGGTCTGCTCGATGCGCACCGAGCCGTCGCGACGCTCCTCGAAGGCGGTGGTGTCCACAGCCGCCGCATAGGGCAGTTCCTCATGGACCCGCAGATAGAGCTTTTCCCGGGTGATCTCGGCGGCCAGCAGGCGGGCCGGCAGGTCGGCGGTCTGTTCGGCAGGATAGAGCCAGGGCCCCTCGGGCACCAGTTCGGCCATCCGGCGCTTCAGGTCGTCCACGCCTGAGCCGTCGGCGGCCGAGATCATGAACACCTCGGAATAGACGCCGGTGTCGAACAGGCGCTGGGCCAGGGCCAGCATGCGCTCGCGCTTGACCCCGTCGATCTTGTTGAGCGCCAGGATGGCCTGACGGCCGGAGGCCTTGAGCCCGTCGATGATGGTCTGGACGTCGATCACCGCCCGCTTGTCGGCCGGGCTGCCCTGGGCCTCGCCCACGGCGAGTTCCGCCTGGACATCGATCAGGTGGACGACGCCATCGGCCTCCTCGGCCCCGCCCCAGGCCGAGCGCACCATGGCGCGGTCCAGGCGCCGGCGGGGCGCGAAGATGCCAGGCGTGTCCACCAGCACGATCTGGCTCTCGCCCTCGATGGCGACGCCGCGCACCGGGAAGCGCGTGGTCTGGACCTTCTGGGTCACGATCGAGACCTTGGCCCCCACCAGACGGTTGGTGAGGGTCGACTTGCCCGCATTGGGGGCGCCGATGATGGCGACGAAGCCGGCGCGGGTCATTGAGGTCCTTCGCGTTTGAGAAGCATCACCAGGGCGGCGGCCTTTTCGGCCTCCTGTTTGGAACGTCCCTGGGCGGCTTCGGGATCATACCCCTCAATCGTCACCTGTACGGTGAAAGATGGGGCGTGGTCAGGGCCTTCGCGGGCCACGACCTCATAGGTGGGCAGGGCCAGGCCACGGCCCTGAGCCCATTCCTGCAACTGGGTCTTGGGATCCTTGCCTCGCGGCGCGTCGAGCTCGGCGAAGGCCTTGGCCCAGAAATGCAGGAAGAAGGCGCGGGCGGCGTCCAGGCCGGCGTCGATATAGAGGGCGCCCATCAGGGCTTCGCAGGCGTCACCCAACACCCCGTCGGATTCCCGAGCGCCGATCTTGGTGGCGCTGGCCGACAGCCGCAGGGCCTCGCCCAGGCCGATGTCGCGGGCGACGTCGGCGCAGGCGTGAAAGTTCACCAGATTGGCCAGCCGGCGGCTGAGTTCGCCCTCGCGCGCCTCGCCGTCCAGGCTCATCAGCCGTTCGGCGGCCAGCAGGTTCAGCACCCGGTCGCCCAGGAACTCCAGGCGCTCATAGTGGCGCACCTTGGTCGCGCCCTCGCCGACACTGGCATGGGTCAGGGCGCGCTCCAGCAGTTCACGATCATGGAACACATGGCCGATCCTCGCCTCGAGTTCGGCGACGGCGGCCTCCCGGCGGTTCATAGGCGGCCGGTCACTGGAGGATATTGAAGAACCGGCCCGGCCGCGCCTCGGTCACCCAGGTCCAGGGCTTGAACAGCGAGGCGGCCCGTTCCCAGGACAACAGGATGATCTCGGCCTTGCCCACCAGGTTTTCGGCCGGGACATAGCCCACGCCGATCTCGGCCGGCGCGCGGCTGTCGAGGGAGTTGTCCCGATTGTCGCCCATGAAGAAGTAGTGGCCTTCGGGGACGACGAACGGACCCTTGTCGTCCATCTCGCCGTCGGGACCCAGGTCATAGGTCACATAGCTGCGACCATCGGGCAGGGTCTCGCGGAACCGCATGACTTCACGGGTGAAGCCATAGCCGGTGTCGATCAGGCCCGGCGACATGGCCTCGCGGGGGATCGGCTGGCCGTTCAGGATGATCTGTCCGCCGCGGACCTCGATGCGGTCGCCGGGCAGGCCGATCAGGCGCTTGATGTAGTCGGTGCGGCCATCGCGGGGCAGCTTGAAGACGATGATGTCGCCGCGCGACGGGTCGCGGGCGGCGATCCGACCCTCGAACAGCGGCGGGCTGAAGGGGATGGAATGCCGGGAATAGCCGTACGCATACTTGGAGACGATGATGTAGTCGCCTTCCAGCAGGTTCGGCTCCATCGAGGCCGAGGGAATGGTGAAGGGCTGGAACAGCAGGACCCGCAGGACCAGGGCGATCAGCAGGGCGTAGACGACCGTTTTCACGATCTCGACGATCTCCTGCACCGCGTCGGGCTTATCGGACGCCGGCGCGCTGTGCACATTCTCGCTCATGCGTGTTCTCTGCGGCGCGCTGCAGCGCGCGGAATGGGTTTAGCTATCGTCTGGCGCCGGCTCTAGCAAGCCAGCCCCCCGTGAACTCGCCGTAATCGGCGATTCGCCGCAGGGCTGCGGCTATTCGGGCACGGCCTCGATGATCACGAAAGCCTGGGCGTAGGGGTGGTCGTCGGTCAGCGTCACATGCACCACGGCCCGGTGGCCGGCGGGCGTGATCTCCTGCAGCCGCTTCAACGCGCCGTTGGTCAGCGCCATGGTCGGGGCGCCGGACGGCATGTTGGCCACCCCCATGTCGCGCCAGAAGACGCCCCGGCGGAACCCCGTGCCCAGCGCCTTTGAACACGCCTCCTTGGCGGCGAACCGCTTGGCGTAGCTGGCCGCGCGGTCGGGCTTACGCTCGGAGCGGCGGACCTCGATCTCGGTGAAGATGCGTTTGACGAACCGCTCGCCGAACCGCTCCAGGGTCTTTTCGATGCGCCGGATGTCGGCGAGATCGGAGCCAAGGCCGATGATCACGCCGCCAGCTCCGTCCGGGCCTGATCCATCAGGGCGCGCATCCGTTGGATGGCGGCCGGCAGGCCGATGAAGATGGCCTCGCCGATCAGAAAATGGCCGATGTTCAGCTCGGCCACCTGCGGGATGGCGGCGATTGGCTTGACCGTCTCATAGTCGATCCCATGGCCGGCATGGACCTCGAGACCCAGGCGCGTCGCCTCCACGGCGGCGGCCCTCAGCCGCTCCAGCAGTTCTTCAGCCCGGGGGTCGCCCTCGCGGACGGCGTCGCAATAGGCGCCGGTGTGAAGCTCCACCACCTGGGCGCCCATGGTCTTGGCCGACGCCACCTGCTCCAGGTCGGCGTCGATGAAGCAGGAGACGCGGATCCCCGCCGCGGCCAGCCGGCCGACCACGGGAGCGATGTGATTGTGGCCCTTGACCAGGTCGAGGCCGCCCTCGGTGGTCACCTCTTCCCGCCGCTCGGGCACGAGGCAGGCCGCGTGCGGCAGGTGGCGCAGCGCAATGGCCTCCATCTCGGCCGTGACCGCCATCTCCAGGTTCAGCGGTCGGCCGCGCCGCTTCACGATCACCGCCAAGGCGTCGATGTCGGCGTCGGAGATATGCCGGCGATCCTCGCGCAGATGGGCGGTGATCCCATCGGCGCCGGCGGCGATGGCCATTTCGGCGGCTCTGACCGGGTCGGGATAGGTGGCGGCCCGGGCGTTCCGGATGGTCGCCACATGGTCGATATTGATCCCCAGGCGCAGGCTCCTGCTCATGAATTCAGCCTCCGGCTGCCGGGGTCTTCCACCGGGATGGCGGCGAGTTCGGGCGGCAGTTGGTCGGCGGGATAGGCCGGCACGTCCAGCTTCGCCAGCGACAGGAACGGCGCGCCGATCTCGGCCCGCCCGCCAGACCGATCGACCAGGGCTGCGGCGCAGACCACCTCGCCGCCGGCCTCGCGGATGGCCTCGACACATTCCCGCGACGACAGACCCGTGGAGACGATGTCCTCGACCATGGCCACACGCGCGCCAGGCTTCAGGGCGAAGGCGCGACGGAACTGGAGACGGCCATCGACCCTTTCCACATACATGGAGGGCACGCCCAATTGCCGGGCGGTTTCGTAGCCGGGGATGATGCCGCCCACGGCAGGGGACACACAGACATCCACATGACCGACCTCGCGCCGGATCAGGTCCGCCAGGGCCTTGCACAGCCGCTCGGTCCGGTCAGGATACTGGAAGACGAGGTTCTTCTGCAGAAAGATGCCTGAATGGAGCCCAGAAGAGAGGACGAAATGGCCCTCACGAAGGGCGCCGGCGCCGCGGAATTCCTCAAGGACTTCATCAGTGGTCATTTGGGCGCCTCCTTGTGGGCGAAATATCTGAGGGCGGCCTAGATGTCACCTTCGCCCTCCAATCTAGGGTTGGAGATTCGTAGGAGCCGCCGATGCCGGGGATTATCACAACCGAGCGCCTGACGCTGCGACCCGCCCGGGCGAGCGATCTGGAGGCCATGCACGAAATCCTGTCTTCGGCCCACGCCATGGCCTTCTGGTCAACCCTGCCCCACGAGAAGCTGGACGAGACCCGCCTGTGGCTGGAAGGGATGATGGCCACCCGCAATGACGACTTCATCGTCGAGACGAAGGCCGGCCAGGTGGTGGGCAAGGTCGGCTTCTGGGCCGATCCGGAAATCGGCTACATCCTTCACCCCGACGCCCAGGGTCAGGGCTACGCCCAGGAGGCCGTGTCGGCGGTGATCGACCGGGCGTTCAAGGACCGCGGCCTGAACGAGGCGACGGCGGACGTGGACCCCAACAACACCAGTTCGCGCCGGCTGCTCGAACGCCTGGGTTTCGTGGTCGTGGGCAGCGCCAGGAAGACCTATCTTCTGGGACACACCTGGGCCGACAGTCTCTATCTGCGTTGCACGCCCGAGACCTTCACCGGCGCCAAGACCCCCTGGACCTGGCGCGCCGTGCAGATGGCCTGAGGCGCTTTCGGCCGCCTCCTCTGAGATTAGTTGCGACTGGATTGCAACTATCTCGCCCCTAAGGTTAAGGTTGGGCCAGAGGCGTGATCGACGCCCGGTTCGATATCCGAGGAAACGGCCCATGTATCTCCAATCCAGCTCGCCGCCGGCGATCGGCGGGGCGAGGCGCCTGCGCGGCGTCCTGGCGTCCCTGGCGGCGATCACCCTGGCGGGCGCAGCCCAGGCCCAGACGGCCGATCTCCCGCTGGACCAGGGTGAGGTGGAGATCCGACGCACCGCCCACGGCGTGCCGCATATCCGCGCCCTGGACCGGGAAGGCCTGGGCTTTGGCGCCGGCTACGCCTACGCCCAGGACAATATATGTCTGATGGCCGACCAGATCGTCACCCTGAGCGGCGAGCGGGCGCTTACCTTCGGCGCCGAGGGCCAGACCACGGTGTCCTTCCGCCCCATTCCCAATGTCGAGGCCGACGTCTTCTTCCGGTCGATCTTCGATATCGACGCCCTGCGGCAGGCCTTCGGGGAGGTTGACCCCCGCTACGCTGACATGGTCCGGGGCTATGTGGCGGGCTATAACCGCTATCTCAGCGACACGGGCCCGGCGGCTCTGCCCGCCCCCTGCCGTGACGCGGGCTGGGTCCGGCCGATCACCCTCGACGACCTGCTGCGGCTGAACGAGGAAAAGATGATCCAGGCCAGCGCCGGGGCCTGGCTGTCGGGAGTCGTGGCCGCCGGTCCGCCGGGCGGCGCAGCGCAGGTGGCCCTGCGGGCGCCCGAGCCGGCGCAATATGCCGGATTGGGCAGCAACGGCTGGGCCTTCGGCAAGGCTGTTACGGCCCAGGGGCGGGGCCTTGTCCTGGCCAATCCGCACTTTCCCTGGGCGACCACCAACCGGTTCTACCAGATCCACCTGACCTTGCCGGGGGAACTCAACGTCATGGGCGTGACCATGGCCGGCCTGCCCGGCGTCTCCATCGGTTTCAACAAGGACGTGGCCTGGACCCACACGGTCTCGACCGACCGCCACTTCTCGCTCTTCCAGCTGGATCTGAAGCCCGGCGACCCCATGACCTATCTGGTCGATGGCTCCCCGCAGCCGATCGAGCCGGTCACGGTCGAGGTTCCGGTCAAGGGCGAGGCCGAGCCGCGGCGTCGGACCGTCTATCGCACGGCCTACGGCCCGATCGTCGCCGCCCCGGCCAGCGGCTTTGCCTGGGACACGGCCCACGCCTACGCCCTGCGGGACGCCAATCG
>NZ_JBALUY010000024.1:0-41312 GCF_036963605.1 Phenylobacterium sp.
CCGAACGGGATGTCCGCCTGGCCCTGGTCTCGGCCCGGATGACGGAAAAGAGCGCCCTGGGCTGGGGCCGCGCGCCCGGCGCCGCCCGCGCCTTGCTGCAGGCTTTCGATCTGGTCCTGCCGCAGGACGCCGAGACGGCCACGCGGCTGGAGCGGCTTGGGGCGAGCCTCGGCCCGCAGCTCAACCTCAAGCAGGTCGGCGCCCCCCTGCCCTGCGACGCCGTCGAGCTCGACCTTTTGCGCCAGGCGACCGAGGGACGGCCGGTGATCCTGGCCGCCAGCACCCATCCCGGCGAAGAGATTCTGATCGCCGAGGCGGTCCAGGGCGTGATGGCCGGCCAGCCCGGCGCCCTGCTGATCGTGGCCCCGCGGCACCCCGAGCGCGGGGCCGAGGTCGCCCGAATCCTGGGGCAGGCCGGCTTCAACACCGCCCGTCGCAGCGCAGGCCATAGGCCTACGCCCCTGGTCGGGGCCTATGTGGCCGACACCCTGGGCGAGCTTGGCCTCTTCTTCCGCCTGGCTGATGTGGTGATCATGGGGGGCGGCTATGCGGCAGGCGTCGGCGGCCACAATCCCCTGGAGCCCGCCCGGCTGGGCGCCGCCATCGTCACTGGCCCCTCGGTGTTCAACGCCGCCGAAACCTATCAGGCCATGTTCGAAGAGGTCGCCGCCCTCTGCGCCCCGGACGGCGAGACCCTGACCCGCCACCTGGCCGGCCTGCTGGACAATCCGACCATCGCCCGACGCATGGGCGCCGCCGCCATGGCCCATGCCCAGCGCTATGGGGCGGCCCTGAATGAGGCCATGGACCGGCTGTCGCCGCTGCTTCCTGGCGGAGACGCCCGATGAAGCTCTCCACGCCGCGCTGGTGGTACGTGCGCGAGCGCGACCGGTCGTCCATGCCCCTGACGCGGGCGCTGCTGACGCCGATCTCCTGGATCTGGGCCGTCGTCACCGCCCGCCGCATCGCCCGTGCGGCGCCCTGCGATCCCGGCGCGCCGGTCATCTGCGTCGGCAACATCACCATGGGCGGGACCGGCAAGACGCCGGTGGCCCGCGAGATCCTGGCCCGGCTGCGTCGCAGTGGCGTCGAGGCCCATGGCCTCTCTCGAGGCTATGGGGGCCGGCTGGCCGGACCTGTCCGCGTGGATCCCGCTCAGCACACCGCCGCCGATGTTGGCGACGAGCCGCTGATGATGGCGCAGGACGCGCCCATCTGGGTCGCCCGCGACCGGGCCCTGGGGGCCTGCGCGGCGGTTCAGGCGGGGGCGGCCGCCATCGTCATGGACGACGGCCACCAGAATCCGAGCCTCGCCAAGCGCCTGTCCTTGATCGTGGTGGATGGCGAGACCCGCGAGGGGGAATGGCCCTTTGGCGACGGGGCGGTCTTTCCGGCCGGGCCGCTGCGCGAGCCCCTGGCCGCAGGCCTGGCGCGGGCCGACGCCGTGATCGTGATGCTGCCGGAGGACATGGTCGCGCCTGACCGCGAACTCCTGGCCCTGTTTGGCGAGACGCCCGTGCTGATCGCCCGGCTGAAGGCCTCGGCGCCGCCGCCGCCCGGGCCGCAGGTGGCCTTCGCCGGGGTCGGCAAGCCGTGGAAGGTGGAGCGCGCCCTGAAGACGGCGGGCTGCGAGCTGGCCGACTTCGTCGCGCTGCCCGACCACTTCGCCTATGACGCCGCCACCCTGGCCCGGCTGGCCGCTCGGGCCGAGGATTTCGGCGCCGGACTGGTGACCACGGAAAAGGACTGGGCGCGGCTGCCCCCCGAATGGCGCGCCCGGGTGACCGCCTGGCCGGTGCAGGCGCAGTTCGAGGACGAGGCCGCCCTGGACGCGCTGCTGTCCAGGGCGATGGGCCAGCCTCTCTAGCCCGTGGGCCTTCAGGCCGTCGCGCCGGCCTTCTGGGCGAAGCTCCAGCCGGCCTTGGCCAGCAGCGGGACCCGTTCGGCCATGGCCGCGGCCTGCGGGCTGTTGGCGGTGCCGTCGCGGACCCGGCCGACGATCCCCTGGATGATGCCGGCCAGGCGGAAGATGTTGTAGGCGAAGTACCAGTTCAGGTCCGGCAGGCTGTCACGGCCGGTCAGGCGGCAGTACTCGGCCACGTACTCGTCGATGGACGGCACGCCGTGCGCCTCAAGGTCCTCGATATTGGCGATGGTCCCGTTGACCCAGTTCATCAGCAGATAGGTGAAGTCGGCCAGGGGCTCGCCAAGCGTCGACAGCTCCCAGTCCAGCACGGCAATGACGCGGGGCTCGGTGGGGTGCAGCACCATATTGTCCAGGCGGTAGTCCCCATGGACGATGGAGGTCCGCTCCTGGGGCGGCACGGTGCGGGGCAGCCATTCGATCAGCCGCTCCATCTCCTCGAGCTTGACGGTTTCCGAGGCGCGGTACTGCTTGGTCCAGCGATCCACCTGCCGGCCCATATAGTTGCCGGGCTTGCCGTAGTCCCCCAGGCCGATGGCCTCATGGTCGGTATTGTGCAGGTCGGCGAGGGTCTTGAGCTTGGCCATATAGATCGGCCGCCGCTCCTCGGGCGTGTACTGGGGCAGTTGCTGGTCCCAGAGGATGCGGCCCTCCACCATGTCCATCACGTAGAACATGGTGCCGATGACCTCGTCGTCGGTGCACAGGCCGTAGGAGCGCGCCACCGGGAAGCCGGTGGGATAGAGGGCGCTGATCACCTTGTATTCCCGGTCCACCGCGTGGGCCGAGGGGAGCAGCTTGCCCGGCGGCTTGCGGCGCAGGACGTACTTCTTGTTCGGCGTCACCAGTTGGTAGGTCGGGTTGGACTGGCCGCCCTTGAACTGGCGCACCTCAAGCGGGCCCTGGAAGCCCTCCACATTGGCCTGCATCCAGGCCTCAAGCCGGGCTTCGTCGAACCGGTGGGACTCCGCGACCTCCTTGGTGCCGGTGTTCAGCTGTTCGCGCTGTTGTTCGGCGGCGTCGGCCATGGGAATCCCCTCTACTCATAGGCTTGGGCGCGTAAGTCTTACGCTTGTTTGAACCCACCTTACCGAGCCGCGGCATGGCGCCGCAAGGCGTTCGGCGCCCGGGCGTACTGGAACCCAGAACCAGGTAAGCCCGGTCAGCGGTTCAGCGCGCGCCAGCCGATGTCGGAGCGATAGAAGCCGCCGGGCATGCGGATCTGGTCCACCGCGGCATAGGCCGCCTGCCGCGCGGCCGGGAAGTCCGCCCCAATCGCACAGACGTTCAGCGCCCGGCCGCCTGCGACCCGCAAGGTCCCATCGGCGTCCTTGGATGTGCCGGCATGAAAGACCACCACACCGTCGCCGAACCCCTGGTCGGCGCCGGTGATCGCAGCGCCTGCGACCGGGGCGCCAGGATAGCCTTCGGCGGCCATCACGACGCAGACGGCGGCCTCATTGCGCCAGGCTGGGGGCGGGAGGCTGTCGAGCTCGCCCCTGGCGCAGGCCATCAGATAGGGGACCAGGTCGCTCTCCAGGCGCAGCATCAGCACCTGGCATTCGGGATCGCCGAAACGGACGTTGAACTCCACCAGACGGGGGCCCTCGCGGGTGGCCATGAACTCCACAAACAGCACTCCGCGATAGGGTGCGCCCTCGGCGGCGATGGCCGCGAAGGTCGGCTCGGCCAGTTCATTGCGCACGCGATCGACCAGTTCGTCGGTGAACAGGGGCGCAGGCGCATAGGTCCCCATGCCGCCGGTGTTGGGACCCTTTTCGCCGTCATAGGCCCGCTTGTGGTCCTGGGCATGGCCAAAGACCATGCTGGTCGTCCCGTCGCACAGGGCGAACAGGGAGCCGATCTCGCCCTCCAGGAACTCCTCGATCACCACCCGCGCGCCAGCCGCGCCGAAGCGGCCGCCCAGGGTGTCGTCGATGGCGGCTTCGGCCTCGTCCCTCGTCTGGGCGATGACCACGCCCTTTCCGGCCGCCAAGCCATCGGCCTTGATCACATAGGGGGGCGAGAACCTGTCCAGGGCGGCTTTGGCTGCGGGCGCCTCGTCGCAGACCACATAGGCGCCGGTGGGCAGGCCGTGGCGTTCGGCGAAGGCCTTGGTGAAGGCCTTGGAGGATTCGAGCTGGCCCGCCGCTTTGCTCGGTCCGAAGCAGGGAATGCCTGCGGCCATGAGGGCGTCGGCAAGGCCCGCCTCGACGGCCGATTCCGGGCCGATCACCACCAGGTCCGCGGTCATCTCCCGCGCCAGGGCCACGAGGCCGGCCACGTCGGTCACCTTGACCTGGACCACCTCGCCCAGGGCCGCCATGCCCGGATTTCCCGGGGCCATGACCAGGCGGGTGAGCAGGGGCGACTGGGCGATCTTCCAGGCCAGCGCATGCTCGCGCCCGCCCGAACCGACGAGGAGAATGTTCATGGGCGGGCTTTGCCGCGCCGCGCCCGGAGCGTCAAGCTGGCCGTCCTAGAGCGTCAGGTTCAGGCCTCGACGTCGAGGGAATAGCCGGCCGAGCGCACGGTGCGGATCGGGTCGGCCGAGGCCTCGCGGTTCAGCGCCTTGCGCAGGCGGCCCACATGCACGTCGACGGTGCGGGCCTCCACATAGACATCCGAGCCCCAGACGGCGTCCAGCAGTTGCTCGCGGGAAAACACTCGGCCGGGATGCTGCATCAGATAATCCAGCAGGCGGAATTCCGTCGGGCCGAGGTGGATCTCCTTGCCCGAGCGCTTCACCCGGTGGGCGACGCGGTCGATGACCAGGTCGCCGATCCGAACCCGGTCCTCGGCCAGGCCCGGCCGCAGGCGGCGCAGGACCGCACGGATGCGGGCCGAGAGCTCCGACATGGAGAAGGGCTTGACGATGTAGTCGTCGGCGCCGGTGTCCAGACCACGGATCCGGTCGGTCTCCTCGCCGCGGGCGGTCAGCATGATGATCGGGATGTTGCGGGTTTCAGACCGCGCCCGCAGGCGGCGGCAGACCTCAATGCCGGACACCTTGGGCAGCATCCAGTCCAGCAGGATCAGGTCGGGCATCTTCTCGTCGACCATCACCAGGGCCTCTTCGCCATCGGCGGCGACCGCGACGGCATAGCCCTCTTTTTCGAGATTGTAGTTCAGGAGGGTCGAGAGGGAGTCTTCGTCCTCGGCGACCAGGATATTGGGGGTCATGGGGGTCCTCCCGCGCCTACCGCTGCAGCGGATCGGTCTTGGGGCGCTCGGCGGCGATCGCCTCGTCCCCGGTGATCTCGTAGTGGATGATCTCGGCGATGTTGGTGGCGTGGTCGCCGATGCGCTCAAGGTTCTTGGCCACGAACAGCAGATGGGCGCAGGCGGTGATCGTGCGCGGATCGCCCATCATATAGGTCAGCAGTTCGCGGAACAGGCTGTTGTAGTGCTCGTCCACCTCGTCGTCCCGGGACCAGACGGTCATGGCCCGCTCAAGGTCAGACGAGGTGTAGGCGTCCAGCACCTCTTTCAGGCGGGTCACCACCAGGCGACCCATGCGCTCGATGGAGCGTGTCAGCGGCACCATCGGGTCGGATTCGATGATCACGATGGTCCGCTTGGCGATGTTCTTGGCCAGGTCGCCGACCCGCTCGAGATTGTTGGCGATCTTCATGGCCGCCACCGTGCGGCGCAGGTCGTTGGCCAGCGGCTGGCGCAGGGCGATCATGCGGATCGCCTTGCGCTCGATATCGGCCTGCAGGATGTCCAGGCGCTCATCGCGGCCCACCACCAGGTCGGCGGTCTGCTGGTCGCGGCGGACCACGGCCTCGAGCGCGTCGGCGACGGCGGCCTCGGTCAGCCCGCCCATCCGCGCGCACTCGGCGGTGAGCATGTTGAGCTCGTCTTCGTAGGCCTTGACGATGTGTTCGTTCATGGCGGCGTCCTCCCGGTCAGCCGAAGCGTCCGGTGATATAGTCCTGCGTGCGGGTGTCACGCGGGTTGGTGAAGATCTCGTCGGTCGCCCCAGCCTCAACCACCGCGCCCATGTGGAAGAAGGCGGTGCGCTGGGAAACCCGCGCGGCCTGGGCCATGGAATGGGTGACGATGACGATGCAGTACTGGCTGCGCAGGTCGTCGATCAGCTCTTCGATCTTGGCCGTGGCGATGGGGTCGAGGGCCGAGCAGGGCTCATCCATCAGGATCACTTCAGGGCTGACGGCGATGGCCCGGGCGATGACCAGGCGCTGCTGCTGGCCGCCCGACAGGCTGGTGCCCGGCGCCTGCAGGCGGTCGGCCACCTCGGCCCAGAGGCCGGCGCGCTTGAGCGAGGATTCCACAATGTCGGCCAGCTCGCTCTTGGTGGAGGCGAAGCCGTGGATGCGCGGCCCATAGGCCACGTTTTCGAAGATGCTTTTGGGGAACGGGTTGGGCTTCTGGAAGACCATGCCCACCCGGGCGCGCAGCAGGACGGGATCGACCCCGCGGTCGTTGATGTCCTCGTCGTCCAGGATGATCCGTCCTTCGACCCGGGCGCCGGGGATGGTGTCGTTCATCCGGTTGATGCAGCGCAGGAAGGTCGACTTGCCGCAGCCCGAGGGGCCGATCAGGGCGGTGACCGCCCGGTCGGGCATGTCCAGGGAGACGTCGAACAGGGCCTGCTTGTCGCCGTAGAAGACGCTGATGTCGGTGGCCGAGACCTTGGGGCCAGCCTGGCCGGCGCGGGGCGTCGTCATGGAGACGCCCTGGGCGTGGGCGTCGTCGCGTTGGCGGGTCATGGGCGAACTCGGAGCATGGCGGGACTGAGAAGACATGGGGATCACCACCGCCGTTCGAAACGCCGGCGGAGCAGGACCGCGGCGAGGTTCATCAACACCATGAAGACCAGCAGCACGATGATGGCCGCGGCCGTGCGCTCATGGAAGGCGCGCTCAGAGGCGTTTTCCCAGATGAAGATCTGCACCGGCAGCACGGTGGCCGCGCTGGTCAGGGTCTCGGGCACGCCGGGGACGAAGGAGACCATGCCGATCATCAGCAGGGGCGCGGTCTCGCCCAGGGCGTGGGCCAGGGACAGGATGGTGCCGGTCATCATGCCGGGCATGGCCAGCGGCAGGACGTGATGGAAGACCGTCTGGGTGCGCGAGGCGCCCACAGCCAGGGCGGCCTCTCGGATCGAAGGCGGCACGGCGCGAAGGGAGGCGCGGGTGGCGATGATGATGGTCGGCAGGGCCATCAGCGCCAGCACCAGGCCCCCCAGCAGGGGCGAGGACCGCGGCACGGCCAGCCAGTTGATGAACACCGCCAGCCCCAGCAGGCCGTAGATGATCGAGGGCACGGCGGCCAGGTTGTTGATGTTCACCTCGATCAGGTCGGTCCACCGGTTCTTCGGCGCAAACTCTTCCAGATAGGTGGCGGCCAGCACCCCGATGGGGGCGGCCAGCAGGGCGGTGACCAGCAGCATCATGGCCGAGCCGACCACCGCGCCGAGCACGCCGGCCTGTTCCGGCTCGGTGGAGTCCGAGCGCGAGAGGAAGGTCCAGTTGAAGCCGCCGCTGACCATGTCGCGCTGGCGCAGCTCGTCCAGCCAGTCGAGCTGGCGGTCGCTGAGCAGCCGGCCGCCGACCTCGGTGTCGCGGCTGATCTGGCCCTTGTAGTAGAGGCTGGCATTGGCCTTCATCGGGCCATGGACCGTGATGGTCTGGCCGACGAGCGAGGGATCTTCCCGCAGGCGGTCGAGGATCTGGAAGCCCAGGTCCCCCGACAGGATGGCCATCATCTCGCTGGAGGCCTCGCCATAGACGTCGTCCTCCTCGCCCAGCACGGCCAGTGCGGACTCGGCGACCATGAGGTTGAAGTTCGAACCGCCCAGGTCGGCCATGTCGACACGGTCGGCGGAAATCTCTACCGGCAGGCTGATGCGGTAATCGACGAAGGTCGAGTAGCCCTGGGTTCCGATCCGGCCCAGCAGCACCACAAGGAAGGCCAGGGCCAGGAAGATGGCCGCGCGGCCATAGAACCGGAATCGCGTCTCGGCGCGATAGCGGCGCTTCAGACGCGCCTCGGCCTGGGCGCGGGCGCGGGCCTTGGCGGCCTGGGCGGGGGTCAGGGCCGCGTCAGTCATACTGTTCCCGATACCGCTGCACGATCTGCAGGGCGACGATGTTGAGCACCAGCGTGATCACGAAAAGGGTCAGGCCCAGGCCGAAGGCCGAAAGGGTCTTGGGACTGTCGAACTCCTGATCGCCGGTCAGCAGGGTGACGATCTGCACCGTCACGGTGGTCACCGTGTCGAGGGGATTGAAGGTGGCGCGGGCCTGAAGGCCGGCGGCCATGGTGACGATCATGGTCTCGCCCACGGCCCGGGAGATGGCCAGCAGCAGCGCGCCCATGACGCCCGGCAGAGCCGCCGGCATGATCACCCGGCCGATGGTCTCCGACCGCGTGGCGCCCATGGCCAGGGAGCCGTCCCGCAGGGACTGGGGCACGGCGTTGATGATGTCGTCCGACAGGGAGGAGACGAAGGGGATCAGCATGATGCCCATGACCGCCCCGGCCACCAGGGCCATCTGGTTCTGCACCTGCATCAGATAGAGGCCGACCCCGTCCAGCGGGCCGCCCAGCAGTTGGGCGCCGAGCCCGTTGAAGAAGCCGCGGAACAGCGGCCCCACCGTCAGGGCGGCGAAGAAGCCGTAGACTACGGTGGGAATGCCGGCGAGCACCTCCAGCAGCGGCTTGACCACCGCCCGCGTCGTCCGCCCAGCGTACTCCGACAGATAGATAGCGGCGAACAACCCGACCGGCGCCGCCACCGTCATGGCGATCATCATGATCAGGAAGGTGCCCATGAACAGGGGCACGGCGCCGAACGCGCCCGAGGAGGCTACCTGGTCAGCGCGGATGGCGATCTGCGGGTCCCAGGTGAGCCCGAACAGGAATTCGAAGATCGGCACGGCCTGGAAGAACCGCCAGGATTCCCAGACCAGCGAAGCCACGATGCCCACGGTCGTCAGCACGGCGACGATGGAGCAGATCAGGAAGAGGGCGGCGATCCACCGTTCCACATTTGGACGGGCGGCGAAGCCGGCGCTGACCTTGGGCCAGGCGAAGGCCGCGCCGGCCAGGGCCAGGGCCAGGGCGGCCGCAAGCGTCGCCGCCACGAGATTGCGATGGATTTCGCGCGCCTCGACCAGCTTGGCCCCGAAGGCCTCGCCAAGCGCGCCATCATATTCGGTCTGGCTGACCTGGCCGTCCGTCACCGTCGCGACCACGTCGTTATAGAAGACGTCCTGGGTGCTGTCAGGCAGTTGCGCGACCGCAGCCGGCGGGTCGGCGCGCAGGACCGCTTCCTCGATCTGGCCGCCCAGCATACTCACCAGGATCAGCAGAATGACCGCCGGCGCCGCGGCCCACAGCGCGACATAGGCGCCGTAGTAGCCAGGCAGGGAATGGAGCACGCGAGTGCGGCCGCCAACGGCGCGCAGCACCTTGCGGCGTCCGGCCGAATAGGCCGCGAGGGAGAACAGGACGAGCCCGATCAGGGCGATCCAGATGAGCATTCAGGCCTTCGACTTATGGCTCGGATCGCGCGGGAAAAGGGGAATCTCGATCTTGAGCTGACCCTTGGGTGCGCGGCGCGGAACCTGCCTGCGGATTGCTGACCGAACGCGACATTTTCATGACACTTTTGCGACATCGTCGGACTTGTCGGTGTCTGCAAGCTCCCGACGCCGACGCACCAGTTCCGCCCTGGGGAAGTAGGCGGTGAAGATCGCCCCGCGCCCCGGCGCGCTTTCGACCATCAGGCCGCCCCTGTGACGGTTCATGATGTGCTTGACGATGGCCAGGCCCAGGCCCGTGCCGGACTTCTCGCCGCTCTTCTGACCCTCGACCCGGTAGAAGCGTTCGGTGAGCCGGGGCAGATGCTCCCGGGCCATGCCGGGGCCGGAGTCCGTGACCGAGAGGGCGGCGAAGCGGTCCGGACCGTGGTCGGGCGTCAGCAGCGACAGGCGGGCCGCCTGGTCCATCCGCGGGGCCATGGCCGCCTCGATCCCCAGGCCGTCCTCCAGAACCACGCGGACGACGCCGCCGGCGGGGGAGTATTTCAAGGCGTTGTCCACCAGGTTCTGGGCCACCTGCACGACCTGATCGCGGTCTCCCACCGCCGTCACGCTGCCCCGGGGCGGCAGGTCAACCTCCAGGCTGACGCCCTTTTCCCGGGCCAGGGGGGTGATGGCGTCGACCACGTCCATGACTGCGGCCACCAGATCCACATCCTCATTGGGCGGGACGTGCTCGTTCAGTTCGATACGGCTAAGCGACATCAGGTCGTCGATCAGCCGGGACATGCGCTCGGCCTGGACATGCATGATGCCGAGAAACTTCTCGCGGGCGCCCTCATCGGCCCGGGCGTGTCCGCGCAGGGTCTCGATGAAGCCCGACAGCGAGGCGAGCGGGGTGCGCAATTCGTGACTGGCATTGGCCAGGAAGTCGGCCCGCATCCGCTCCACTCGGCGAATGTCGGTCTCGTCGTGAAGCACCAGCAGCGCCAGCCGCCCCCCGTCCGCGCCCAGGCCCAAGGGGCGGGCGTAGACCCGGAAGATTCGCTCCTGCGAGCCGCCAGGCTCATAGATGGCTTCGCCCTCGAGGCCGCCGAACAGGGCTTCATCCACGGCCTCCAGGACGTCAGGATCACGGATCGCGGTGACCAGAAGGCCTGCTTCCCGCTGGATCTTCAGCACCTCCCGGCCCGCCAGATTGACCATCACGAAGCGGCGCCCGGTGAGGTCGTCCGGCTCATGGGCGGAGATCACCATGACGGGGTCGGGAAGCGCGTTGAGCACCGCCGTATAGGGCAGAGACAGCTGACCCGCGGCGACCTCGGCGTGGGTCTCGGCCACCTCGGCCTGGAGCCGTGCGGCTTCGCCCCGGGCGCGGAACGCCTGAATGGCCGCGACGCCGGCCACGGGCAGGGCCAGGACGGCGGCCGCCAGGGGATCGGCGCCGCCCACGGCGACCAGGCCAGCCAGGGCCAGCAGGCCCGCCGCCCCCGTGACGAGGGCGGGCCCGGCGGCGAACCCGCGGCGAGGTCCGAGGGGCAAGGGTTGCGGCAGCAGGGACAAGACCGAATCTCCGTTCGCCGGATCATCCACCAAGCCGCATACCTGTGTCATCGCCGTGACAACGGAAAGAATTCACGACTCACAGGCGCCTGACCTGGGATGCGGCCCTGGAACTGCCCCGGCCAGCCGGCGTTTGTCTGGCTCTCGGGGACGCGGTGCAAAGATCATGAGCGAGCGAAGGGACACCTTTCGGGCTGACAGCCTGTTGACCCCGCAGGCCGGCATCGACGATCCGTTCGCCGCCGCCGTCCACGCCACCCGCATGTCGATGATCATCGCCGACGCCCAGGCGCCGGACATGCCCATCGTCTTCGCCAATGACGCCTTCCTCGCCCTCAGCGGTTATCCCCGCGACGAGATTCTGGGACGCAACTGCCGCTTCCTCCAAGGTCCAGACACCGATCCGGAGGCGGCGCGAAGGCTGGCCCAGGCGGTCGCCGACGGCGCGCCGGTCAATGTGGACATCCTGAACTACAGCAAGGACGGCAAGCCGTTCTGGAACGCCCTGCAGATCAGTCCGGTGCACAACGCCGAAGGCCTGCTGGTCTATTTCATCGGCTCGCAGATCGATGTCACCGCCCGGAAGAACGCCGAGAATCGACTCGTCCAGGACCGGGAGGGCCTGGTTTCGGTGGCCACCGAGCAGGCCCGGGCCGCCGAGCAGGCCGTGGCCGAGCGCACGGCGCTGCTCCACGAGGTCGATCACCGGGTCAAGAACAACCTCCAGCTCATAAGCTCGCTGCTGGTCCTGCAGACGCGGCGAACCGAAGACCAGCAGACGCGGGTGGCCCTTCAGTCGATGCTGTCGCGGGTGAGCGCCATCGCCACAGTGCACCGGCGCCTGTTCCAGAGCCGCGATCTGGAGCGGTTCGATGTGGCCGCCTTTGTTCGCGACCTGGTGGGCGACGTGTCCTTGAGCCGCGACGAGGTGGAAGTCGATCTGGATCTTCAAAGTATCGAGATCGCCGCCGCCCAGGCCGCGCCCCTGGCCCTGGCGGTCAATGAGTTGCTGGACAACGCCCTCTCCCACGGCCTGGCCGAGGGGCGCGCAGGCAGGCTGGGCGTACGCGTCCAGCGCCAGAACGGCCATTACGTGATCGAGATCTGTGACGATGGCCCAGGCCTTCCCCCCTGCGGACGGTTCGCACCAGGATTTGGCCTGACGATTGTCGGCCTGCTGGCGCAACAACTGCGCGCCGAGCTGCGTTTTGAATCCGTGAACCCCGGCGTGCGCGCCATTCTCGAATTGCCCGTGAACGCCTAGGTCCCTTGATGCCCAACCCCCTGTCTGTGCTGATCGTCGAGGATGAGGCCCTGCTGGCCGTCGAACTCGGCTTCCTGGTGGAAGAGGCCGGTTGCGTCGAGGTCGGGCACGCGCCGGACTCCGCCGTGGCGGTGCAGATGGCCGGGAGGCTGAAGCCGGACATCGCCCTGGTGGATGTTCATCTGGCTGACGGCCCCACCGGAGTCGATGCGGCTCGCGAGATCGCCGCCCATCACGGGGCGATGGTGCTGTTCATGACCGCCAATGTGAAGCGCCTCCCGGATGATCTGGCCGGCGCCTGCGGCGTAATCGGAAAGCCCTACACGGACCGCGCCGTCCGTCGCGCCCTGACCTATCTCGTCGGATGCCTGGAGCGTGGCTGCGCCGACGCGCCCCCGCCGCCGGGCCTCACCCTTTCCGACAGCTACGCCGCCCGCTGGGGCGTGCAACGCCTCGAACAGACGGCTTAGACAACCATGGCCCCGAGTTTCCTGGCCGAGGTGATCGGCTTCTGCGCCGGTCTGTGTTCAATGGTGAGCTTCACCCCTCAACTCATCAAGACATGGCGGGAGCGGGACGCCCGATCGATTTCCCTGCGCATGTACGTGGTGACCGTCACCGGTTTCAGTCTCTGGGTGACCTACGGAGTGATGATCGGGAGCTGGCCGGTGATGCTGACCAACTCGGTCTGTCTGATCCTGTCGGGGCTCATCCTGGCGCTGAAGTGGCGCTTCTCGCACAACCCGGCCCCCCCTGGAAATCTTGAGCCCACGGCCTAGCTTTCCGGCATCGGTTGGCGCCGCAGCAGGCGCTCTCTAGAATTGCTGTTCCGACGACGAGCGTCGCGCCGCACCTGGCGTGTGCGACCGCCATTTCAGGACTTCGCAATGAACGACCGGATCGCCGCAGTTGAGGCCGCTTTCAAGGCTGGCCACTTCGAGGATGGGGTCGCCCTGACCGAAGCGCTGTTGACCGACGAGCCCAAGTCTGGCGCCCAGCTCTATCGCAATTTCGCCTCGCTGCTGTTTCGCCGGGGCCGCTATGAGGACAGCGCCCGTTGGGCGAAAACCGGCGCGGAGATTTATCCCCGCGACAGTGAGCTCTGGAACGTTCTCGGCGTCTCGCTCCGCCGCCTGGGCCGCCCGCAGGAGGCCCTGCAGGCGCTCAACGCCGGCATCAAGGCACAGCCCAAGAGCGAGGCCCTCTGGCAGAACAAGGGCAATGTCCTGAACGATCTGAAGGACGGCCCCGGCGCCATTGCGGTGTTCAGCCGTCTCGTTCGCCAAGCTCCCACCAATCCTGAGTTCCAACGGAGTCTGGGGCGCGCCCATGGGCACGCAGGCGAACTGGACAAGGCAGAGATGCGCTACCGGCTGGCCGCGCGCCTGCGGCCGGACCTGGTCGACGCTTGGCTCGACCTCTCGGCCCTGCAGGCCGAAGCCAAGACGCCGGAAGTCGCCGTGGCGACCCTGGACGAGGCCATCGCGCAGAACCCGGCCCCCCGCCTGAAGGAAGCCAAGGCGCTGGCCATCCGCCGATCCAACAAGCTGCGCCAGGCTGAAGCCTATCTGCTCACCGTGCTGGAGGACCTTCCGGACGAGGCCTGGGCGCATCATCAGCTGGGGGCGGTGATCACCGACTGGGACCGACCACGGGCCAATAAGCATCTTCGCCGGGCGGTCGATCTGGCGCCGGACAATCTGGACTACCGGATGGGCCTCGTCGAAAGCCTTGTCCGATCGCGCCACGGGGACGAGGCGGCCAATATCGACGCCGCCTATGTCGAACTGAAGCTGGCCCGCGAGCTCGGCCCCCTGGTCAGCGGCCCGCAGCTCAAGGTCGCCTCAGAGGTGCTGTCCCGTGTGGCCGACTTCGAGGGGCTGGAGGCGACTTGCGACTTCTACGAAACCGGCCGGCTGTGGGCGGGCCAAGGTCGCCACACCGCGCTGCTGAGCCAGCTGTCGCGGGTGCGGGCGCCGGAGGACCGCGACGAACTGATCACCCAGCACCGCATCTATGGGGACATGGTGCAGGAGAAGATCGACCGCCATCCCCTGCGGCGGCCGGCAGAGCCGCGGAGCCCGGACGGCAAGATCCGCCTGGGCTTCATGTCGTCGGACCTGCGCAATCACCCGGTGGCCTATTTCGCCCTGCCCCTGTTCGAGCACTATCCGCGTGAGCGCTTCGATCTCTATTGCTACTCCTTCTATCAGGGCCAGGAAGACCAGCTCCAGAAACGGATCGCCAGCCAGGTGAAGGCCTTCCGCTGGCGCCAGGACATCAGCGACTTCGACGCCGCCCAGATGATCTGCAACGACCAGCTGGACATGCTGATCGAACTCGGCGGCTCGACCCACATGAACAAGCTCAATGTCATGGCCTGGAAGCCCGCCCCCCTTCAGGCCAGCTGGCTCGGCTATCCACACTCCTCGGGCCTGTCTCGGATCGATCACCTGATCGTCGACCCCTACCTGCTGCCGCCGCGGCCGGAACTGATGATCGAAGAGCCCCTGCTGATGCCTGCAAGCTGGATCGCCATGGGCGAACTGGCCTTCCCGGAGCGGCCGATGGCGGCCGAGCCGCCAGTGGTCGCCAACGGCTATGTGACCTTCGGCACCGCCAACAATCCGTACAAGTACAGCCGGGAGATGGTCCGCCACTGGGCGCGAGTGACCGCAGCCGTCCCCAATTCGCGATTCATGTTTGTCCGCCCGGAAGTTGGCACCTCGGCGTTCCGCGACAATATCAGCGCCATCTTCGAGTCCGAGGGCGTGAGCCGGGACCGGTTGCGCTTCGAGGCGGTGCGCGGCGCGCACATGCCCTTCTACAACGAGATGGACATCACCCTGGACACCTTCCCCCAGACCGGCGGCACGACGACCTGCGAGTCGCTCTGGATGGGGGTCCCGGTGGTGACCCTGGTGGGGCCTGGCCTGTTCGAACGGCTGAGCCTGTCCATCCTGGGCAATGCCGGTCTGTCCGATCTTTGCGCCGGCGACCTCGACGCCTATCTGCAGACCGCCGTGAAGCTGGCCGGCGATGTGAAGCGGCTGACCGACCTGCGGCAGAACCTGCGATCGACCCTCAAGGCCAGCCGCCTTGGGCAGACCAAGACCTTCGCCCAGGACTTCTATCGGATGATCGACGCCGCCGTGACCCGCAGCCAGAACGCCAAGGTCCCGGCCAACGAGGTCGCCTAACCCCGGAAGAAGTCGGGCGCCCGGAGGGCTTCGCGCAATAGCACCCGCGGGTCGCGAGGGGCGACGCCGAGGGCGCGCAGGCGTGCGGTGGCGCAGACTGGCGCCTGCGGCGTCGGCCTGTCGGGCGCCAGATTCAGGGTCCAGCCGGCCTCGGCGAAGACCTGGGCGAGGTCGGCGTTGGAGACGTTCTCGCCGCGGGCCACATTGACGACCCCCGTGGCGTTCCGGTCCGCCATGGCCAGCAGGCCTGCGACCACGTCCTCGGCATGGATGTAGTCGCGCACGGCGCCGGGAACCGAGTCGCGGCTCAGCGTCCGGGCATGGCGCGCCTCCTGGAGAAGCTCCGGCAGAAAGCCGCTGGCGTCCTCGGCCAGATCGAAGACGTTGGAGAGGCGGGCCACGGCGCCGCGGCCCTCCGACCGGGCCAGGGTGAGGTTCTCCCCTAGAGCCTTCGACAGGTCATAGACATTGCGCGGGGCGGCCGGATCGAAGGCGAGCATGTCATCTTCCCGCCCGCCGGCCGCGCCCAGGCTGTCATAGAGCCGGGTGGACGACAGATAGATGAGCCGCTCGAACCGGGCCTTGGCCAGCACCTGGGCGAGCAGGGTGACGTGAGCCTCCACCGTGTCGAAGGGCCGGACGGCGAAGTCCCCGGTCAGGCCGGCGCAATAAAAGACCTGGCCGAGGTCCCGCTCGAACAGGTCCTTAGCGTCCCGGGAGGGCGCATAGACCGCCTCACCCCGGGCTCGCAGGGCCCGGGTCAGCCGACCGCCGATGAAGCCGCCGGCCCCGATGATGGTCCAGCCGCTCATCCCTTACCGCGCTCGCCGATGCGGCGGACGGGCGCGCCCGCATAGATTCCATAGGGTTCGAGCTTGCCGCGCACCACCGCGCCCGCAGCCACCACGCAACCCTTGCCGATCACAGCGCCGTCCAGGACGACGACGCCGGCGCCCAGCCAGACATCGTCCTCGATCACGATGCCGCCGCGGCTCTCCATGAAGCCCTGGTCGCGGATGCGCGCATTACGGTCGGAGATCTCGTGGTTGGTCGGCGCCAGCGTGCAGTTGGCTGCGATCAGCACCGCCTCGCCGATCCGCACGCCATTGCCCGTATAGATGACCGTGCCGGAATTGACCGCCGAGTCCGCGCCGATGATCACCTCGCCGGATCCGCCGACGGCCTTGATTTTGACGAAGGAGTCGATGAGCACCCGGGGGCCGATCTCGATCAGGGTGCCGCGCACCGAGCGCTCGACATCGGCTAGGGGCGAGACGACAGCGGTGGGATCGATCTTCAGCATCAGCGGCCTCCTGGCCCGGCGTCGGGGTCGAAATCCGGATAGCTGGCGTCCCGCTCGGAGATCACCTGCGGCGTGGCCGGCCAGGCGATGGCGAAGGCCGGGTCGTTCCAGCGCACCCCGGCCCCATGGCCAGGCTCGAAGATCGGGGCGATCTGATAGAGCACGTCGGTGTCGGGCTCCAACGTCAGGAAGCCGTGGGCGACGCCTTCGGGAATGAACAGGGCGCGGCCGTCCTGCGCATCCAGCTCCACCCCGGTCCAGCGGCCGAAGCTCGCGCTGCCGGGCCGCAGGTCAAGGGCCACGTCGAAGATCCGTCCACGGACCACCCGCACCAGCTTGGTCTCCCCGTGAGGGGCCAGCTGATAATGCATGCCCCGCAGCGTCAGCGCGGCGGTGTTCCGCGACAGGCTGGTCTGGGCCGGAACGAAGTCGATGCCGGCGTCGGCGAACTCCGCCGGGCAGTGCAGCCGGGCGAAGGCGCCGCGATCATCGAGCACAGGGTCAGGATCGACCACGACAACGCCCGCGATCTCCGTGGGCGAAAACCGCATCAGTCGAGGACCCTGGTCGTCGGCGAGGCGATGACGAAGGGGCCGCCCCAGTCGCGGACATAGGCCAGTTGGCCCATGATCTCGTCCTTCAGATTCCAGGGCAGGATCAGCACATAGTCGGGCTTCACCTCGGCCACCTTGTCCGGCCCATAGATCGGCGCATGGCTGCCAGGCAGGAAGCGGCCCTGCTTGTGTGGATTGGCGTCGAAGGCGCAGACGAGGTCGTCCGGCCCCACCCCGGCATAGTTGAGGAAGGTGTTGCCCTTGGCCGCCGCCCCATAGGCCGCGACAGTCTTGCCGTCCGCCTTGGCCTGGCGAAGGAAGGCGAGGAAACTGTCGCGCACCTCGTCGACCCGGGCGGCATAGCCCTCATAGGTCTCCAGCCTGTGCAGGCCGGCTGCGGCTTCTCGGGCGCGAACGGTCCTGAGCGCCTCGGTCTCCTGATGGCTGGAGGCCTCATGGGCGCAGAACAGGCGGAGCGACCCGCCGTGGGTGGGCAGCAGCTCGACGTCAAAGGCCCGCAGACCATTGGCCCGCAGCACCTGGGCCACAGCTAGCAGGGACAGGTAGGAGAAGTGCTCGTGATAGATGGTGTCGAACTGCACCATCTCCAGCATGTTCAGAAAGTGCGGAAACTCGAAGGTCAGCACACCCTCGGGCTTCAGCACCTCGCGGAAGCCTGCCACGAAACCGCCGATGTCGGGGACATGGGCCAGCACGTTGTTGGCCGCCATCAGGTCGGCCTTGACCCCCCGGGCCGCCAGCGCCTTGCCGGTCTCGCCGTGGAAGAACATGACCTCGGTGGGCACGCCCTTTTCGATGGCCGCCTGGGCGGTGTTGGCCGTGGGTTCGATCCCCAGCACCGGTACGCCGGCGGCCCTGAAATGCTGCAAAAGGTAGCCGTCATTGGAGGCGATCTCGACCACCAGGGAGTCCGCCCCAAGGCCAAACCGCGCGATCATCGCCTCGGCATAGCGGCGGGCGTGCTCCACCCAGCTGGCCGAGTAAGAGGAGAAATAGGCGTAGCCGGCATCGAAGATCTCGTCGGCGGCGACCGGATCGTCCACCTGCACCAGGAAGCACTCGGCGCAGACCCGGGCGTGCAGGGGATAGGTCTTCTCATCGCCAGCCGCCAACTGCTCGGCGGTCAGGTTGCTGTTGGCCAGGGGCTGGCGGCCCAGATCCACCAGGGTGTGGGTGAGCGGCGTACGGCAGAAGCGGCAGACAGGGGTCGTCATCACAGGCTTTCGTAGGTCTCGATCTGCGCCAGGCAAAGCTCACGGGCGACCTCGCCCTGCCCCTGGCGGCGGTACCAGTCCATGGTCCAGGCCACGGCCGCAGGGCCGTCCAGCCGGCTCTCGAAGGCAAGGCTCTTGCGGGCGAGGCTCGCGTCCACCGCCAGGCTCTTGGCCTCAATGGAGGCCAGGTCGGGCTCGTGACGCCAGGGCTGGGCGTGCAGGGCGGCGATAGCCTGGGTCGCCAGCTCGCCCACGGTGATTTCGGCCGAGCCAGGGCGGGGGCCGAAGTTCAGGGCGCGCGGGGTGTCGGGCTTCTGGACCAGGGCCTGGGCGAAGACGAGGTAGCCGGCCACGCAGTCGAGCACATGCTGCCAGGGCCGTGTGGCCTCCGGGTGGCGCAGGACCGTGGTCTCGCCGGCCCGGGCGGCGCGAACGATGTCGGCCACCAGACGGTCGCGGGAGAAGTCGCCGCCGCCGATCACATTGCCGCCGCGGGCGGTGGCCACCGGCACCCCGGCCTTGTCGAAATAGGAGCGGGCGAAGCTGGAGGTGACGATTTCGGCGCAGGCCTTCGACGCCGAATAGGGATCCTTGCCGCCCAGGGCGTCGCCCTCCTGGAAGGCGCGGCCGCCGTCATTATTGGCGTAGACCTTGTCCGAGGTGATCACCAGGACGGCGCGCAGGGCGTCTTCGTCCCGCAGGGATTCCAGAAGATGGGCGGTGCCCATGATGTTGGTCGAGAACGCGCCGACCGGGTCCTCGATCGCCGCGCGCACGATGGGCTGGGCGGCCATGTGCAGCACGAGGTCGAAGGGCTGGCCCCCGACCACGTCCAGCACAGCGCGGCGATCGCGCAGATCGACGATGTGCGAGGCGGCCAGATGGTCATAGCCGGCCAGATCGGCCAGGGCGGGAGTCTGATCCGGCGCCAGCGCCAGGCCGGTCACCCGGGCGCCCATGCGGGCGAGCCAAAGCCCCGTCCAGGCGCCCTTGAAGCCGGTGTGGCCGGTCAACAGGACGCGCTTGTCGGCCCAGAAGCCCGGGTCGGGCCGGCTCATGCCCACTTGCGCCAGGGCGCCTGGCCCGACGCCCACAGGCTCTCCAGCTGGTTCTTGTCGCGCAGGGTGTCCATGGCCGCCCAGAAGCCGTCATGGCGATAGGCGATCAGCTCGCCGTCGGCGGCCAGGCCTTCCAGGGGGCCGAGCTCCCAGACGGTGGCGTCATTCTCCACCCGGTCGATCACCGAGGGGTCGAGGACGAAGAAGCCGCCATTGATCAGGCCGTTGTCGCCCGGCGGCTTCTCCACGAAGCGGTCCACCCGGTCGCCGGTCATCTCCAGGGCGCCGTAGCGGCCAGGGGGCGCAACCGCGGTCACTGTCGCGGGCTTGCCGTGGTCGGCGTGGAACTTCGCCAGTGCCGCGAGATCCACATCGGCGACCCCATCCCCATAGGTGAAGAAGAAGGGCTGGCCGGGGTCGAGGAATTCCCGGACCCGCTTCAGCCGGCCGCCGGTCATGGTGTCGGGGCCGGTGTCCACCAGGGTCACCTTCCACGGCTCATGCTTGGTGGCGTGGTAGTCGATGGCCCGGTTGGCGAGATCGACGGTGAAGTCGGCATTGTGCAGGACGTAGTTGGCGAAATATTCCTTCACCACATAGCCTTTGTAGCCCAGGCACACGACGAACTCGTTGAAGCCGTGGTGCGAGAACATCTTCATGATGTGCCAGAGGATCGGCCGGCCGCCGACCTCGATCATCGGCTTGGGCCGCAGGTGGCTTTCCTCGGAAATCCGGGTGCCCAGGCCGCCGGCCAGGATGACGACTTTCATCGCAGTACCTCCCCCCTGCCTGCGGCTCAGGCGATCCGCTTGACGAAGGCGTCGGGCCAGTAGGTCACCCGCTCCTTCACCACCCCTTCGTTGAAGGGGAAGGTCGGCTCTTCGATGATGAAGCGCTTGTCCTCGGCCACGAACTCATGAACCGCCCGGCGCGGATTGTTCCAGGTCCAGTCCTCGGCCGTGCGCGGTCCGCCGACCACCTGCTCCATGATCCCGTCGGTGGCGACGATGTAGGAGCCCACCGGCACCATGTCGGCATAGGCGCGCAGCTCGTCGAGCACATGGCCCTTGGTGTGGTTGGAATCGAGCACCACCAGCACGGTCTCGCCGGGCTTGATCTGCGCCTTCACCTGTTCGACCACCTCGGGCGCCGTGGACGAGCCCTCGATCAGCTCGATCCGCTTCTTCATCGGATGGGCCTCGATGGCCGTGCGGTTGTGCGGCCGGATCTCGATATCGATGCCGATCACCCGGCCCTTGTTCATGGCTTCGAACAGGGAGGCGTAGAAGACCAGCGACCCGCCATGGGCCACGCCGGTCTCCACCAGCACGTCGGGCTTCAGGTCCCAGATCACTTCCTGCAGGCGGACCATGTCCTCCGGCAGCTGAATGATCGGCCGGCCCATCCAGGCGAATGAATAGACGTACTTGGAATCCCAGGTCGCCCGGACCCAGGCCTTGGACGCCGCGGCGAAGCCTTCGGCGGTGGAGAGGCTGTGGCGCGTTTCAGTGTCGCCGTCGCGGACGACGACTTCGCCGCGCTCTTCGTCGATGATGGTGATCAAGACCCCGACCTTGTATGCCGTTTCTGGCGGACCGTGCTTAGGTGGCCCGCGCTCTGGCCTCCTCCATATCGCGTGTCGGCGGCCCGATGAAGCCGTATCCCGCATGGGGCGCGTATCACGCCCCTCCGGTTGCCCAGGAGCAGGGTTTGAATCCGAAGGTCGATTTCATCATCATCGGGGCCCAGAAGGCCGGCACGACGGCCCTGTTCGACTATCTGGGTGAGCATCCGCAGATCGGCCTGTCCGACGTCAAGGAGGTCCACTTCTTCGACGATGAGGGCCGTGACTGGGCCGCGCCTGACTACGGCGCCTATCACGCCCGGTTCCACCTGGCCGACCGCAGCCGCCGCTGGGGCGAGGCGACGCCGATCTATCTCTATTGGAAGAACAGCATTGAACGGATCGCGGCCTATCATCCGGAGGCGCGCCTGATCATCCTGCTGCGGGATCCGGTGGAGCGGGCCTTCTCTCACTGGAAGATGGAGTTCGCCCGCGGCGCGGAGGTCCACCTCTTCGAGTGGTGCATCCGCCAGGGCCGCGCCCGGCTGTTTGACGCCGAGCCCTGGGGCTTCCACCGGGAGTTCAGCTATGTGGAGCGCGGCTTCTATGGCGAGCAGGTCGCCAAGGTGCTGGCGCATTTTCCGGCCGAACAGCTGCTGATTCTGCGCTCGGACGACCTCGAGGCCGCCCCTGAGGCGACGCTGCGACGAATCAGTGGCTTCCTGGACGTCGCCCCGCCGCCGTCCATCCGGCCCCGGCGAGTGCATGAGGGCCAGGCCATGAGCTATCCATCCAGCCTGACGACGGAGGATGTCGCCCTGCTCCGGCGCCTCTACGCCGCCGACACGGCTCAGCTGGCCGAGCTGACCGGCATCCGATTCTGGTGACCCTCGCCACATTTCCGTCAGGGCTCTTGGCCAAGCTGGATTTCATGCTCGCCTCTTCCCGCAGGTGGACCGCTCCACCGGCCACACTCGCCCCCCTTGCGGCTCTCGCCATGCTGGTCGCCTGTTCGCCCAGCGTTCCCAGCGAGGCCGCCGACGGCCCGCCGCTCGGGCCTGAACTGGTGTTGCCGGTGGACTGCGTGCTGGGCGCGACCTGCGAAATTCAGAACTATGTGGATCGCGATCCCGGCCCCGGCGCCCGAGATTACACCTGCGCGGCCCGCACCTATCAGGATCACAAGGGCGTCGATATCCGCGTGCCCGACCTGGCCGCCCAGCGGGCCGGCGTCGCGGTCCTGGCCGCCGCGCCGGGGCGGGTGGCGCGCCTGCGCGATGGGGTCGCCGACGTCTCGGTGCGGACGACCGGCGTCTCGGCCGTTGACGGCGTGGAATGCGGCAACGGCGTGGTCATCGACCACGGCGACGGCTGGGAAAGCCAATACTGCCATCTGGCCCAGGGCAGCCTGATCGTGGCGCAGGACGCCGAGGTCCGGGCCGGTCAGCCCATCGCCCGCATCGGCCTGTCGGGCCAGACGGAGTATCCGCACCTGCACTTCACCCTGCGCAAGGACGGCCAGGTGGTCGATCCCTTCGCGCCGGCAGGCGGCGAGGCCTGTGAGGCCCAAGGCGCGCTGTGGTCGGCCGACGTCGCCGAGGCCATGGCCTACAAGGCCGGCGCGGTGCTCAACACCGGCTTCTCGTCCGGGGCGGTTTCGATGGAGTCCATCGAAGACGCCGCCCTTCCCCCCGCCAGCGCCCACGCCCCGGCCCTGGTGGCCTATGTGCGCGCCATCGGGCTGGAGGCCGGTGATGTCCAGCACCTGAAGGTCACCGGACCTGACGGGGCGACCCTGGCTGAGACCACCATTGATCCGCTGGACGCGTCCAAGGCCCAGTACATGCTCTATGCCGGCCGACGCACCCCGCCCGCGGGCTGGACGTCCGGAACCTACACGGCGGAGTACTGGGTGGAGCGGGGCGGCAAGCGCGCCCTGGAGCAGCGCTTCGTGGCCGACCTCTGAGGCGACGGCCGCCCGGCCGGAATTTTGGCTAAACCTGTCGTTAAGGCGACAGATTCTCTTTCGCAGTGCGGCGGACTAAGCTACAGTTTGGTGTCAGCCTTGCTCTCCAGGGCTGTGTCGCATCGGCCGGGCCATAGCATCCATGCCAGCTATGGCTCGGCCTCTTGCTTTTCCTGACAATCTGGATCGATCGCCGCTCTATTGGGCGCGCTGAGGCGCGAGCCTCCTCTGGCTCAGCCTGCCTCCGGCGCCAGGGTCGGCGGCGTGGCCATGGCCAGAAGATCGAACTTGATCAGCCACAGCAGGCTGCGTTCCAGGCGCCGGGCGCGCTCGTTGTCGACGCCCAAGGGCGCCAGCAGGTCGGCCACCGCACATTCCCCCAGGCGGGCGACCTCGCCATAGGCCGCCTCAATCTCGGCCATGGTCGCCATGGCCCAGCGGCCGACCCTGGCCAGCTCTCGGTCAAGAATGACCTGCGCGCCTGCCCAGTCGGCCGCCGCCGGCCCCAGGCGCAGCCGATCCTGGGCTCCCAGCGTGGCGGTGGGATAGGCGGAGAAGAGGGTGAAGGGATCCAGGCGACGGGGATGGCTGGGGGTGGCCGGCTGATGCTTGTCCGGCCCGGCGGCGACACGGCGCTCGGCCAGCTCCTGCCAGAAGTCCTGGTATTGGGGAATGATCGCTGACCAGTCCAGGGCCGCGGCGACCCGGCGGCGGCCCGCCTCCCCCATGCGCCGGCGCAGGTCGTGGTCGCCCACCAGGGCCGACAGGGCCGCCACGGCCGCGCCCATGTCGATGGCCGTCATCTGAGCTGCGGCGCCAACATAGTTGTCATAGGAGAGCCAGCCATTGTCGTGGCTGAAGGCCAGGTCCTGGCCGAGCCCCGGGCGCGGGGCCAGGGTGGGGATGCGGAAGCCGTCGACGCCGTGACGGACGGTTTCGCGATAGCCGTTCCAGTCGGTGACCACACTCGGGAGACCGGCGGCCATGGCCTCGGCCGGGGTCAGCCCGAAGGTCTCCTGGATGTTGTCGGAGAAGGACAGGAACAGGTCGGCCGCCGACCAGATGGAAAACCTCGTATCGGCCGGGCGGCCGTCTACCGCGCGATACTGGATGCTGGGACAGAAGGCCCGAGTGGCGGCGTGGAAGCTGGCCCACGCCTCGGGCGTGGCCGACCAGCCGGAGACGATCCAGTAGATTGTCTGGCCTGTGGCGCTCGCCGTGCGTTCCAGGGCCTGGGCCATGAGGGCGGGGTTCATCTTGGCCTGTACGTTCAGCCGCCCAACATAGAGGGCCGCCACGGCGTCCTGGGGAATATCGAGGCGTTCGCGCCAGGCTTTCCGCTGCGCGGCGTCAGTGGCGAAATCGGCGCTGTTGACGCCCAGGGGAATGGTGGCGAGTTGCGGCGAGGCGATGCGTGTCGCGCCCAGACGCTCCGCGAGGTCTTCGCGCACGGCGTCCAGCTGGGCCTCCACATTGGCGCGGACGGCGGCCGAGGTGCAGATCAGGCCGTCCCAGGGCTCCACCGGACTGACAAGCAGGTCGGCCAGGGCGTCAATCGCCTTGTGGGTGGCGGTGGTGTGCGTGACGCCACAGAGGCTGTAGGTCGCCGCACCCACGGTGCGACGGCGCCAGGCCTCGGGGCCGATCGTCGGGCTAGGATAGTAGACACAGCCGGGATCGCTGAGGGCTGCGCGCGCGTCAGGCGGAATCCAGCGCGCAGGGCGGGTATTAGGCTCGATGCCGCGCACCAGGGCGCTGGCCTGGTCCTGCGTCAAGGCGCTCTGACGCCAGAAGGCCATGTAGGGCGCGTCGAGGTGGCGGATATAGCCCCGAAGGAAGCTCTCACCGGCCGAGTGGCGGCCCATCAGCCGCTCGCGGTCCGTCCGGTAGCCGTCAGGGTGCAGATAGATGGCCGCGTTGCGCATGGGCTACTGGCCTAGCGGCAAAGCTCGCGGGCCGGAAGTCTGAATTGCCGGCGGTCCCTCACGCCTTCACCCAAAGAAAAGGGGCCGCCCCGAAGGACGGCCCCAATCTTAGGTCAGAACAAGATCGCTTAGGCGATGATGTTGGCTTCCGAGATGTCAGCCAGGGTGAGCGTGGTCAGGTGGACCGCCATGCCAACCGTGTTGGAGCTGGTGATGTCGGCGAAGACATACACATCAGCGCCAACCGACACCGCGACAACGTCGCGCGAGCCGGACTGGATCAGAGCCGAAGCGTCCGAGAGGGCCTGGGTGTAGGTGCCCGTGCTGATCTCGGCGTAGTTCGTCGTCGTACCGGCGACGCCGATCTTCAGGAAGTCGGCCGTCGCGAAGTCGGTGATGCGATCCACCGAACCGGCGACGGTGGACGTGTCGCCCGGAGCGAAGATGAACGTGTCAGCGTCCGCGCCGCCCGAGATGGTGTCCACACCAGCGCCACCCGAGATGGTGTCGGTGCCGGCGCCGGCCGAAACCGTGTCGTTACCAACGCCACCCGAGACCGAGTCAGCCCCAGCCGCCGAGGTCAGTTGGTCGTCACCTTCGCCACCCAGGAGGGTGTCTTCGTTGGCGCCACCGGTGATGGTGTCATTGCCAGCATCGCCATTGGCGGTGTTGGTGCCGTCGCCCGTCACCAAGCGGTCGTTGGCGTCGCCACCCGAGAGGGTGTCGTTGCCCGTGCCGCCGTCGATGGAGTCGGTGCCGGCGCCGCCAGACAGGCTGTTGTTGCCGTTGCCGACCGCGTTGACATCGTCATTGCCTTCGCCGCCGATGACAGTGTCATTGCCAGCGCCAGCTTCCAGAATGTCGTTGCCCGTGCCGCCATCGATGTAGTCGTTGCCAGCGCCGCCATCGAGATCGTCGTTACCGTCTTCACCGTAGATGGTGTCGTTGTCGGTGCCGCCGGTGATGTCGTCGCTGCCCAGGTTACCGTTCAGGAAGTTGGTGCCCGAGGTGCCAACGATGGTGTCGTTGCCTTGGCCGCCCAGCAGGGTGTCGTTACCCGCGCCGGCCGTCATGTTGTCGTTGCCAAGGTTGCCGTTGGCCCAGTCGTTGCCAGCGTCGCCGTCGATGGTGTCGCCGTCTTGACCGCCGTAGAGGCTGTCGTTGCCGGCGCCGCCGTTGACGGAGTCGGCGCCCGCATTGCCCTGGAGCGAGTCGTTGTTGTTTTCGCCGCGCAGGGTGTCAGCGCCGGCGCCGCCCCAGATGGTGTCGTTGCCGTCACCGCCCGAGAGGCTGTCGACGTCGTCGCCGCCGTCGATGCTGTCATTGCCCGCGTCGCCACCGATGGTGTCGTTGGCGCCTTCACCCAGCAGGGTGTCGTTGCCAGCGCCGCCAGCCAGGGTGTCGGTGCCCAGGTTGCCGTTGATGAAGTCGGCGCCAGCGCCACCGATGATCGAGTCAACACCTTGACCGCCGAGCAGGGTTTCGGCCTGGGCCGAGGTGCTGCCACCGGTGATGGTGTCGTCGCCCAGGTTACCGTGGACGAAGTTGCTGCCACCGCCAGCGGTGATCTCGTCGTCGCCTTGACCGCCGTACAGTTGGTCAGCCGACGAGCCCGACGTGATCGTGTCGTTGCCGCCATTGCCCTGGATGAAGTTCGCGCCTTCAAGGCCCGCCAGGGAGTCGATGCCGTCACCGCCGTACAGGCCGTCCGAGCCGGAAGCGCCCGACTGATCGTCACTGCCGTTGCCGCCAATGAACAGGATCGAGCCCGTGGTGGTGGTTTCGACTTCGCCATAGATGCCGATGCCGAAGATTTTCGTCACGCCATTGACGGTGATGCTCACACGCGCCGGATCGGCGCCCGCGGCGGGAACGTAGAAGACCGTGATCGCGGAGGCGTTGGTGCCCGGCGCGAACGCCAGCGAGTCAGTGCCGGCTTGATAGTCCAGCGCCTGCTGCGCCGTAATGGTCTCAAATGTGTAGTTAGCCATGCTTCTCTCCAGTCAGTGTCACGTGGACCCCAGAACGCCTGGCCACCATCCCGCGGATGGAGCGGTCCTGGCGGTCCCTCCCCGCGCCATTACACATGGACGTGGCGAAGGTTAAAACGAGCCCGAGGAATGGGTATCGGATGCTTCGTCGATACGCAATATCAAAAAGCCTTACGGGCCGCGGGTCGCGTACAAGTGTGACCTGCCCGCCGGGACTCGGATGGACCTTGCTCTACTCTTCCCGCAGGGCGCTATCGAAGGTGTCGGTCAGCGGATCGAGAATATAGGACAGGATTGACCGCCGTCCGGTGACGATCATCGCCTGGGCCGGCATGCCCGGCGCCAGCTCCACATTGCGTGGCAACTTGGCCAGGGCGGCGGGATCGATGCGCAGCTCGGCCAGGAAATAGGCGACACCGGTCTGCTGATCCACCAGGCGGTCGGCCGACAGGCTGGTGACGACAGCGTCCATCGGCGGAATCTTGCGCGAGGCGAAGGCCGAAATCTCTACCCGCGCCTCCTGGCCGACGGTGACGCTGTCGACGTCCGTGGGCTGGACGCGGGCATGGACGATCAGCGGCGCGTCAGCCGGCACGATGTCCATCAGCAGCTCGCCCGGCGCGACCACGCCGCCGACGGTGAACTGGGTGAGATTCAGCACATAGCCGTCCACCGGCGAGCGGACCGTGGTGCGCTCCAGAATCTGGGTGGCTGCGGTGAGGCGGGGACCGACGTCGGAAAGCTGGCTCTGCATCTGGCGCAGGCCTTCGGCGGCCTCGCTGATGCGCTGGTTGCGAAGGGTGGTGAGCTGGAGCCGCGCCTCCCCCTGGGCCTGGCGCAGGCGATTAAGCTCAGAGGTGAGCGCGCCGCGACGTCCGCCAAGCTCCGCCAGGCTGCGCTCATAGCGCAGGATCAGGGTCTTGGGGGCATAGCCCTTTTCGTAAAGGGTCTGATAGCCGGCCAGCTCCTCGCGGGTGAAGCCGATCTGTTCGTCGATGGAATCCAGCTGCGCCTGAACCCCGACCATCTGGGTCGCCAGTTGGTCGACCCGCTGTTCCAGTACGCCCTGCTGGCTGACGAAGAACTGCAGGCGGGTGCTGAACAGCAGTTGCTGATCGCGGATCAGGCCGGCGACACGCGGGTCGCTCATCCGGCCGGTCAGCTCCTGCGGCAGATCGAGCGTCTGACGCCCGGCCGTTTCGGCGCTGAAGCGGGCGCTCTGGGCCAGGATGGCGTCATACTGATTCTGCAGCACATCGACGGCGGCGTCCGACTGGACGGCGTCAAAGCGGATCAGGGGCTGGTTGGCGCGCACGCGCTCGCCTTCCCGCACCAGAATCTGGGAGACTACGCCCCCTTCGCGATGGCGCAGGGTCTTGCGGCTGGATTCCACCCGCACCTCGGCCGGCGCCACCACGGCGGCGCTGATTTGGGTGAAGCCCGCCCAGATGAGCATGCCGAAGACGAAAACACCGATGACCACGCAGCCGACCAGCACCGGCCGCCAGAGGCGCTTTTCCAGGTCGCGGTTCGGCTCGGGCTCACCGACGTCGAACCGGGTGTCGAGGGGGCGGATAGGACCGAGCACCGGCTTGAGCGGACCGAGGTCGAACTTCATTGACTGGCCTCGACGGGACGAACGGCGGTCGGCTGAGTGACCCGCGCCATGACGGCCTCCCGCGGGCCAAACAGCTCCATGCGGCCCTCGCGCAGGACCAGCATCTTGTCGGCTGAGCGCAGGATGCTCGGCTTATGCGACACCACCACCACCGTCGTGCCCTTGGCCCGCTGGGCGTCGATGGCCTGCATGAGGGCGTTTTCGCCCTCGGCGTCCAGGCTGGCGTTCGGCTCGTCCAGGACGAGGAGGCGCGGTTCGCCCAGCAGGGCGCGGGCCAGGCCCACCCTCTGCCGCTGGCCCGCCGAGAGTATGTAGCCGCCGTCGGTCAGTTCGGTCTCATAGCCCTTGGGCAACCGCAGGATCATCTCATGCACATTGGCCTGGGTGGCGGCGTCGACCACCGCCTGATCGGTCACATCGGCGCGGAAGCGGGCGATGTTGTCGCGCAGGGTGCCCGCGAACAGCTCGGTGTCCTGCGGGAGATAGCCCACATGAAGGCCGAATTCGGTCCGGTTCCAGGCGAAGACGTCGGCGCCGTCCAGGCGCACATGGCCGTTCACCGGTCGCCAGACTCCGACGATCAGCCGGGCCAGGGTGGACTTTCCCGCCCCGGAAGGGCCGATGATCCCCAGCATCTCGCCGGGCTCGATCTTGAAGTTCAGTCCCTGGAGCACGTAGCGCTCGGCGCCCTGCGGCGCGAAGTTCACCGCCTCGATGCTCAGCTGGCCGAGCGGCCGCGGCAGGGAGGTGGCCGGCGCCGTCGGCTTGTAGTTGTTCAGCAGGGTGTTCAGCCGGTCATAGGCCCGGCCGCCATTGACGATGCCGTCCCAGGCGCCGACCACCTTCTCGATGGGCTGCAGGGCGCGGCTCGCCAGAATCATGTTGGCGAACAGCATGGCCGGCGGGATGGCGCCCACCACCACCAGATAGGCCCCGACCCCGATCACCAGGATCTGGATCAGCATGCGGGTGAACTTGGTGGTGTTGCCCACCACGCTGGAGCGCTGCGAGGCCCAGGCGCTCCGCTCGATGGCCCGGCCGCGGAAGGCCGACCAGCGGGCGCCGAGCGCGCCCAGCATGCCCATGGCGCGCACCACCTCGCCGTTGCGCAGGCCCGCCTCGGTGAAGGCGTAGGCCCTGAGGCTCGCCTCATTGGCCTCCTGCAGCGGCGGACGCGACAGACGGTCCTGCAGCATGGCCAGGCCGAACAGGGCCGCGGCCCCCACGAGCGTGATCGCTCCCACCAGGGGGTCAATGACGAACAGGATGCCGATGAAGAGCGGCATCCAGGGCAGGTCGAAAATGGCCGAGAAGACCGAGCCCGTCAGAATCTGGCGAAAGGCGTCGAGATCGCGCAAGGCCTGGGATCGGGTCTGGCCCTGGCCCTTGGTTTCGGCTTCGAACAGGGCGGCGAAGACGTGGCTGGAGACCCGCTGATCGAGCATGATCCCGTAGTTGATCAGCACCCGCGTCCGCAATTCGTCGATGACGCCGGAGATCAGGAACACCAGCAGCGTGCCCACGGTCAGCACGATCAAGGTCGAGATGCTGTGGCTGGACAGCACCCGCCCATAGATCTGGAAAGTGTAGAGTGGCAGGGCCAGGTAGAGCAGGTTGCTGATCAGGCTGAAGCCGGCGGCGAAGGCCAGGGGCCGGGAGCCTTCCTTCAGCGCGCCCGTCAGCACATTGTCGGGCAGCGACGCAAAGGGGTTGAGTATCTTCATGCGTGCGAGCGTCCGTCGGAGCCTCATAGCCCCCAACATCGGAGCGCTTGAGGGCGCGACACATGACGACCGACGCTGGTCAAGTCAATGGCGGCCCCCTTATGGGGCGAACATGCTATTGCGCGGTCAATGCCTTCTGGAAAAGGACCCATGGCGAGAATAGCCGTCATCGGCAGTTGCATCACCCGCGACCTCTGGCCGCTGCGCGACCAGGCGCCGGCGGACCTTCTCTATGTCTCGCGCACCAGCCTGCCGAGCCTCCTGTCCGACCCGGTGACCGGCTTTGAGGCCAGGGGGGCGGAACATACGCGCTACCAAAGGATGGCCGTCCAGGCAGATTTGGCGAAGAGCGGGTTGGCCAGGGTGATCGCACACCGACCGACCCACCTGATCTTCGATTTCATCGACGAGCGGTTCGACCTGCTCGCCCTGCCGGGCGGGGAGATCATCACCCACAGCTGGGAACTGGAGAGCGGCGGCTGGCTTGAGGCGCCGGTCTTCGCCGGACGCCGCCAAATCCCGCGCCTTTCGAACGCCTGTGATCGCCTTTGGCGCAATGCTCTGGATCAGATGGCCCTGTTGCTGAAGGCCAGCGTCCTGAGCCAGGCCGAGATCATCCTGCACTCCGCCCGATGGGCCGACCGCCAGCGAGACAAGGATGGCGCCGAGATGGCTCTGCAGGGCGAGCCGCACATCTGGGCGGGGCGTCCGACGAGCCTGACAGCCCACAATCTGCTGCTGGCGCGCTACGAGCAGGCCTTCATGGCCGCCGTGCCCCAGGCGCGGATCATCGCCGCAGCCCCACAGAACCGGCTGGCCGATCCGGGTCACCGCTGGGGGCTGAGCCCCTTTCACTACGCGCCAGCCTATTACGAAGACATCCGCCGCGCGCTGGCGGCGCTGGGCGCCTGACGCCTATCGACCCTAAGCGTTGCGAGCCCAGTGCTCGAGGGGCGTCATGCCGCTCTCAACCAACTCGGGCCGAGCCGCCAGATAGGCGGCGGGTGCAAAACCCGACTTCACGGCGCCCAGGCCCCAGGCGCCGCCGGTCAGATAGTCGATCAGCGGATTGACCTCCGGCGCCAGGCCGCCAGGCTTGGCCGACGCATATTGCGACGACGAGAACCATCCGCTGGGGTCGCGACACTCGAACCCGCCGGCGGTGACGAAGTGCGCCAAGGGCTCGGCGCCCGCGGCGGCGACGTCAGGATATCGGTCCAGGTACCAGGCCGGATCAAACAGGGGATGTGGCTTGAACCCCTCCCGCCAGCCCTGGGTCAGATAGTGCAGCAGAGCCGGCTGCCCGCGACCGTCCCGCCCCGCCTGCGCCAGATAGAAGTCCGTGTCGAACAGCGGGTGGGGGCTCACGCCCTCGCGCCAACCATGGCTCAGATAATGGGCCAGAGGATTGACCCCCGAGACGGCGAGATCAGGGCGTCGTGAAATGTACCAGTCGCCACAGAACAGCGGGTGAGGATCAAATCCCTCAGCGGCGCCGATCCGCACATAGTGCTCCAGAGGCGAAAGGCCCGTGGCGCCCACCGCATCCCCGTGCCGGGCAAGATAGAAGTCCACATCAAACAGGGCGTGGGGGACCCGGCCTTCCCGGCCGCCGCTGGCCAGATAGTGGGCGAGCGGCGACGCGCCGCCCGCGGCGACATCGGGGTAGCGCGCCAGATAGGCGTCGTGATCGAAGATTCCCGGCGGCCGAAGGCCCGGCCGCGCCCCTTGCGCGGCATAGATGACCATGGCTCGAAGCGCCGCCAGCCGTCCTCTGCCCCCCCCGGCCGGAGCGGCCCAAAGACCGGATCGCGCGATCATCGCCGCGCGCCCAGGCACACTCAGCCGCAGAAGAAGGCTATCGATCCGCCGTGAAATCCGGTTGTGGCGTCGCGGCCGTCGGACGGCGGCCCGGCGGTGAGCGGCGATCAAGGCCGCGCGCCCGTCCGCCTCAGCCCTGGCTCTGCCGCCCAAGGCGCGATCCAGGGCCAGCGTCAGGCGCGAGCGCGTCAAGGCAAGATCGACCTCCGTCCGGTGCAGATCATCTTCGGTCCGGCGCAGCTGATCTGCCAGGCGATCCTGCCGCTCGACGACCTGCCGGGCCTTGGCGACCAAGGGATGGACGTGGTGCTGCGCCACAGGTTCAACGGCCGGCGCAGCAGGGTCAGATGCGGACTGGGTCATGCAGCGCTCCCCCGGGCGCGACCTTCAGCGATCAGCCAGGCCAGGTAGGACCCTGGTCCGGCCGCGAAGGGATCTTCGAACGCAGCCTGCAGGTCGGGGCTCTCCCGCCAGAGCACCCGGTGGCTCTTGTCGATCGGCGTGCCGTCCGAATAGGCCTCATAGGCCCAGTAGCGGGCCGGTATGGCAGGATCGGTCGCGGCCGCCACCTGGCGCTTGTACCAGTTCCAGATCTCATAGACCTCGAAGTTGTCGCCGGCGTACTTCTTGGTCATCAGGTCGCCCGTCGGCCCCAGCTTGGTGAAGTGCCAGAAGCGCAGCGGCGCGCCGTTGACGGTGATGGCCCCGTCCTTGCCGATGGCGACCCTGCGCTGGGAGAGGTTCCAGCTCGCGACATTGTAACCCGGGTCGCGGACCACCTTCACCTTGTCGAACAGGGCCGGGACGTGATCGCACCACCGCTGATCAACGAACAGGCCGCGAGGCATGTCGTCATAGCAGTATTCGAGCAGGCGATCGTTCCACCATTTGGCGAAGCGGGCGCCCTCGCCCTTGGTGCGGATGGCCACGAAGCCGAGATTGAAGATGCCCGTGCGCGAGGCCGACAGGTCGTTGTCGAGAATCGCGGTGCGCTCCGTGTTCGGATCGATGAGGTGCGGCGTCAGCAGGATTTCGTCGGTCTGCAGCCAGTCGATGAGCGGATCGAGCGGCGCCAGCAGGGCGGTGTCCGGATCAAGATAGATGGCGATGTCGGCCTGGCTGCAGGCCTGGTGGATGAAGGGCCCCTTCACCGCCGTGCAAACCTCGACCACGTCATGGCGGAACAGCCAGTTCCGGAAATTGTCGATGCCCAGGTCCTGCGCCCAGACGACCCGGTCGAAGGGCTCGTGGGCCGGATCGAAGTCAAAGCCGGCGGGCGGCTCATCGGTGATCAGGGCCACCAGCTCCCAGTCGGGGTGGAACCGCCGGAGGGTCGAAAATAGCACCCGGGCCCGGTTCAGATAGGAGAAGGTGAAGCTGGAATAGCAGAGCACCTTCATTGAGCCGCCTCCCCGTCCAGAAGGTCGATGGTCAGGCGGCTATAGCTGAGATCATAAAGGACGGGCCTGCGCGCCGACCGGCGGAGGTCGAGCACGGCGCCGGTTTCGAACATCTCAAACAAGGCGGCCTCGTTTCCGAGCACGCGCCCCTGCCCCGTCGCCTCGACAAAGGCGGCCACATTGCCGCTGTCGGGGCCGGTCAGGATCGCCGCGCCGGCGGCGGCGGCCTCGTGGGTGGTGAAGGAGAAGGTCTCCCGGCACAGGGACCAGATCATCACCGCATCGACCCCCAGCGATTCCAGCGCCTCCTGCATGGCCCTGGGCTGGGCCTCGCTCACCGTCACAGGGTGGAAGCTTAAGGGGAGGCCCCCGCTTGGGTCCCGGGCAAGATGGAGAAACTCGTAGCGAGGATCCTCGGCGAACCTGAGGACGAGCTCGCGAAAGACCGGCCAACCCTTTAGCGTGCTGGGCAACCCTGGCAAGGCCAGCCGAAAGGGTTGGCGGGCGCGCGACCGGACCGCTGGCTCTGCCTGCCGTGGCGTTAGCTGGGCGAGGGGCGCGACCACGACCCGACTGGGCGCAAGGCCCGTTCCGCGACGCCAGGTGTCCAGGGCCGACTGACTGGGCGCGGCCACCGAGAGATCCAGGGCTGCGAACAGGCGGCGATGCTCATCCATGTGGAAGGCCCGGGCCTCCCCGTAGAGGCAGACGCCGCAGGCTGCGCTGCCGGGCGGCGGGGCGCCGCAGTCTGAAACGTCATTTCGCAGGAGGTGATAGCTCACACAGGCGCTGGCGAAATCGTGCACCCAGAACCAGCCCTCCGTCAGCGCCATCGCCCCGGCGACGGCCAGGACGTCGTCGACCCGGTGGCCGAGCAGGCTATGGATGGCCAGGCTGCGCCGTCCAGGCTCGACTCCGTCCAGTTGCGCCTTCAGCGCCTCGGTGAGGGTCCCGATCGCAAAGGCGCCCACCGGCGCGCCATTCCACAGGACGCCGACCGGCTGGTCATCGCCGGCGGCGCGCAGCATGGGACGGGAATTGAGGGGGTAGAGATGGAGGTGGTCGCGACCGCTCGCCGCCGCGGCTGAGGCCTCTCGCTGGATACACAGCTGCACGCCGCCGAGGTTGGTCGAATAGTCATCATGGCTGACGGTGACATGCAGATCGGCCAAGCCCGAACGGGAGCGGGCGAAGGCCTGCGAAAGCGCCTCTGCGTTGCTTGCCGGGATGGGACGGTCGTGAGCGGCGAGGGCTTCGAACCGCGCCTTGAGGGGCTGCAGGCCTGCGATGATCTTGTGGCGGAAGCCGAGGTCCAGCCGGGCCAGCCGGCCTTCGACCCGTCCCGCCTGAAGATAGTGGACGAAGGGATTCATTCCCGACGCCGCCACATCGGGATTGAGCTCCTGATAGTCCGCGACGGAGAACCATGGCGCCGGATCTCGCCCCTCGCGCCAGCCTGCGACCAGGAAGTGGTTCAGGGCGTCCCCGCCCGTCTGGGCGACATCAGGGTTTTCGGCCAGATAGAAGCGGGCGTCGAAGGCGCCGGCGGCCAATGCCCGCTGCGCCTCTGTGGTTTGTGCAGGCTCGGTCGACGCCGCGACGATCTGTGCGGCGACGGGCGCGGCGACGGGTTGCGGCGGCGGCGGCGGGTCGTAGCGCCAGGCGGCCCGAGGGCTTTCGGCGGGCCTCCGACTGAAATCGGCGCGACGTAGCGAGGAGGGTTTCGCCTCGCGGCCCTCGCTGGCGCCGACCCGCAGATAGTGGGCCAGCGGATTGACGTCGAGCATGGCGACATCGGGATTGTCATTCAGATAGTCAGCGGTCGAGAACCAGGGCGCGGGGTCACGACCCTCGCGCCAGCCGGCCTCGGCATAGTGGGCGAACGGATCGACGCCCGCCTGGTCGATATCGGGGTAGGCGCGCCGATAGAAATCGGGATCGAGCGCCGTGCAAACCAGGGCGAAAGCAAAGTCTTCTGTGGCCACGGCGGCCATGCGGGGCTCCCTGTCCGAGGCCGGAGGGCTGTGTGCAACAGATGGGCGTAGTGATCAACCACGGCGTTCGCGCCTTGCGGCCGGGCCCGCACAGCCATACAGCAACTTGTGTGACCCGCGCCAACAGCCAGACCAGCCAGGCCCCCTCCGCCCGCGACCGGGCGGCTTATCTCGTGCTGGGCATGCATCGCTCGGGCACCTCGGCCGCAACCCAGGTCCTGGCTCTCTCCGGCGCCACCCTGCCGGAAAACGTGATGCCGGGGGACGAACACAACGCCAAGGGCTACTTTGAGCCCTGGCGCATCGCCATTTTCAATGACCAGCGCCTCAGGGCGGGCGGCGGCGCCTGGGACGACCCGTTCACCTTCCCCTACCGGCCCGTGGAACCACGGGAAGAACGCCGCTGGATCACCCGGGCGACCGATCTGTTCGAGGAGGAATTCGCCGGCGCCGCCTATCCGCTGATGAAGGATCCCCGGGTCAGCGTCCTGGCGCCTCTCTGGCGCACCGCGCTCAGCGAGCTCGACTACCCCCTGCGGGCGGTGATCCCCGTGCGCCACCCCCTGGAGGTGGCCGGCTCGCTGGCCAAGCGAAACGGCTTTCCCGTGGAGAAGTCGGTGCTGCTCTGGACGAGCTACATGCTGGCGGCCGAGGCCCACAGTCGCGACATCCCCCGCGCCTTCATCCCCTATGACGGCCTCCTGACCGACTGGCGCAGCCAGGCCGCCCGCATCGAAGCCGCCCACGGGGCCACCCTGCCTGGCCTGGACGACGCCGCCGGCGCGGCCATCGACGACTTCCTCACCGGCGACCTGCGCCACAATGCGGCGGACCAGGACCTGGCAGCCGTTCCCCTGGTCGGGGCCTTGGCCGCGCAGGTCTATGACTGGTTCGCCGCCGCGGCCCGGGACGAGCGGGGCGATCCCGACGTGCTGCGCACGGCGGCCCACGCGCTGGGCGAGCTCAGAGCCGCCATGGGCGTCTTTGTCTCACCGGTCACGTCGGCCCTGGATCTGGCGCGGATCGAGGCGCTGGAAGCCCGCCAGTTCGCCGCCTTCGAACAGACCCGCGGCGCGGCCTTGGAGCGGCAGCTGAACGACCTCCAGGCCATCGAGCAGGCGGTCGACGACATCCTCTCCGAAGCCCTCGGCGACCTATGAGCCGCAAGATACGCCGCTGATCGGCCGTGCCAGACCTAAAGCCCCCTTCCGAGCCGCCCCCGCCGATCCAGGCGGCCACTGAGCTCATGGCGCGCCGCCGCCGGGCGCGGCTGCAGGCCAGCGCGGTCGCCGCCGAGCGCTGGCGGCGCTATCGCCGGATCGCCGCCGATCGGACCAAGGCGCCCCTGGCCCCACGACTGGCCTCACGCTTTGCGACGGCGCTCGCCCGTGGAAAATGGCCAGGCCGGGCGCTTCTCATCCGCATGTCGGGGGTTTGGGATCAGGGGCTGACAGCGGGCCTGGGCCGCGATCCCGCCCTGGCGGAAAACCTGATCGGCTATGTGCGGGCCGGTCCCGATCCTTCGGCGCAGCCGCGCGCCCTGTTCGACCAGGCCGCCTATCTTGAGCGCCGGCCAGACCTCGCCGGCTCCCGCTGGGCCCCGCTGGCCCACTATCTCGTCCTGGGGGACGCCGCGGCCTGCGATCCGCATCCCCTGGTGAATGTGAGCGACTACCGCCTGCGCAATGGCCGCGCCCTGGAGGCCAGCGGCCTCACCGTGCTGCAGCACTTCCTGTTCGCGGGCGCCGGCCTTGGCCTTGATCCCCACCCGCTGTTCAGCCTGCGCCACTATGTGGGCCAGTGCGAGGCCGTCGCCCTGACCGGCGAGAATCCGCTGGTCCACTATCTGCGGGAGGGCTGGCGCCAGGGCCTGGACCCCCATCCTCTCTTTGCCAACGACTGGTACCTGGAGCGCTATCCGGAGGTGGCTGCCCAGGGCCTGCCGCCCCTGCTGGACTACGTCTCAGGCGGGGCCGACCAGGGCCGCGATCCCCACCCCCTGTTCGACGGCGCCTGGTACGCCGAGCGCTATCGGGACCTGCGCCCCCCGGGCTTCAATCCCCTGGCCCACTTCGTGCGCTTTGGCGCGCGGGAGCATCGCAATCCGAGCCCCCACTTCGATTCGGCCTACTACGCCCAGCAGGATGGGAGCCGGGACCCCGAGGCCGGCGATCCCCTGAGCGACTATCTCACCCGCGGCGCGTTCGAGGGCCTCTGGCCAGCGCCGGATTTTGACGAGGCGGCCTATCTGCTGGCCAATCCCGAGGCCGTCGGCACGCCCTATAGCGGACTGGAGCACTGGGCGCGGACCAGCGGCGCGCGGCCCGAGCCTCTCGGCGGAACCGGCGCCCAGGGGGCATCCGCCCTGTTCGACCAGTTACGCAACGCCAGCCGCCGCAAGGACCCGGGCGCCTACGATCTGCAGGCCTATGCGGAACTGGCGCAGAGCTGGCGCGACATCCAGGCTCAGAGGATCGAGGCCTTCACGCCGACCCCGCCGCCCATGGTCTCGATCCGGGGAGACCTGGCCAAGGCGGCGCGGCGCATTGTCCTGCCGACCCCGGAGCAGCCGAAGATCAGCCTGATCATCCCGGCCTTCAACAATCTGCGCTTCACCCTGGAGTGCCTGCAGGCCGTGAGCGAGGCCGGCGGTCTGGATAAGGCCGAGGTCCTGGTGATCGACGACGCCTCTACCGAGCCGGGCGTCGAGACGCTGGAGCAGGTGACCGGCTTGCGGGTGATCCGCAACGGCGAGAACCTCGGCTTTATCCGCACCTGCAACCGGGCCGCCGCCGAGGCCCGAGGCGAGATTCTGGTCTTCCTCAACAACGATGTTCAGGTCCGCAAGGGTTGGCTCGCCCCCCTGGCGGCCGCCCTCGACGATCCCGCCATCGGCGCCGTGGCGCCCAAGATGCTGTTCCCGGACGGCCGGCTGCAGGAGGCCGGCGCGCGGATCAATCTCGACGGCTCGAGCGAGATGATCGGCCTGTTCCAGGACCCGGACCTGCCCCGCTGGAACGTGCGGCGCGAGGTGGACTACGCGTCTGGCGCTTGCCTGGCTGTGCGCCGCGCCGATTTCGAGGCGCTGGGCGGCTTCGACCTCATCTATGCGCCGGCCTATTGCGAGGACGCCGACCTCTGTTTCCGCCTGCGCGACCGCGGCCTGAAAATCATCTACGAACCCGCCGCCGAGATCATCCACCACCTCAGCATCACGGCCAATTCCATCGATGCGGGCTACAAGCACCGACTCGCCAGCGCCAACCAGCAGACCTTCGTCGCCCGCTGGGGCGAGATCCTGGAGCGGTTGAACCGGGTGCGGACGATCGCCTTCCACCTGCCCCAGTTCCACGCGATCCCGGAGAACGACCGATGGTGGGGCGCGGGCTTCACCGAATGGACCAATGTCAGCCGCGCCCTGCCCAATTATCGCGGCCACTACCAGCCTCACCTGCCGGCCGACCTCGGCTTCTATGACCTCGCCCGGCCCGAGGCGCTGAAGCGCCAGGCGGCCCTGGCCGAGCGCTATGCCCTGGGGGGCTTCTGCTTCTACTACTACTGGTTCTCCGGCGGCCGGCGGGTGCTGGAGACGCCGCTGGAACACCTCACGGCGCCGGACGCGCCGGACTTCCCGTTCTGCGTCTGCTGGGCCAACGAGAACTGGACCCGCACCTGGGACGGCCAGGAACGGGACGTCCTGCTGGCCCAGACCTATGACGAGGCCGACGCCGCCGCCCTGATCACCGACATGGCGCCGCTGTTGGCGCGAGCCAACTATATCCGCATCGAAGGCCGGCCCCTGCTGGTCATCTATCGACCCGGCCTGCTGCCCGATCCCGCCGCCTGGACCGAGACCTGGCGGGCGACGGCGCGGTCCCTGGGCCTGGGCGAGATCTATCTGGCCATGGTGGAGACCTTCGACGTGGCCGGGACCTATCCCGATCCCACCGCCATCGGCTTCGACGCCGCCATAGAGTTCCCCCCCATGGGCGCGGCCCAGCCGATCAGCCCGCCAGGACCGCTGCACAACCGCGCCTATGAGGGCGTGGTCAGCGACTATCGCGAACTGGTGCGCCGCTACATGGCCGCGCCGACGCCGGCCTCACGGCGCTTCCGGGGCGTCGCGCCCTCTTGGGACAACACTCCGCGACGCCAGGACCAGTCCTATGTCTTCCACTATGCCAGTCCCGGCGCCTTCCAGGCCTGGACGGAGGCCATGATGGCCGAGACGCGGCGGCAGAATTTCGGCGACGAGCGGATCGTCTTCGTCAACGCCTGGAACGAGTGGGCCGAGGGCGCCCATCTGGAGCCCGACGTCCGCTTCGGCCACGGCTGGCTGGAGGCCCTGAAAAACGCCGCCGAGGCCGACCTGCTGGACCCTGAGACATGAGGCCGGACGCCCTGCCGCAGGACCTGGTGGTGGTCGGCCACCCGTTCGCCCCGATCGGCATGGGCGAGCACCTGCGCTCCACCGTCCGCGCCCTGCGCGCCGTGGGGCTGAAGCCCCAGCTGATCGACGTCTATGGCCTGGACCGGGGCCGCGACCCGGACCTGGAGCGCGCATTCGGCGCCGATGTCACCCGCAGCCTCTCTCCGGCCCTCAATCTCTTCTGCGTCAACGCCAACGAGCTGGACGAGGTGATGGCGCGCGTCGACCGGACCGGGTTTTCCTCGGCGCGCAACATCATCTTCCCGGCCTGGGAGCTTTCGGACTATCCCGCCGTCTGGGCGGAAAAACTGGCTGCGTTCGATGGGATCTGGGCGCCCTCGCGCTTCGTTCAGGACGCCCTGGCCCGCGCCACCGGCCGCCCCGTCGCCTGTGTGCCCCTGGCGGTGGAGATGAAGCTGTCAGCCTTCCTCGGGCGGCGATGGTTCGACATCCCCGAACACGCCTTCGTGGTGATGTTCGCCTTCGACTTCTCCTCCTATGCCGCGCGCAAGAACCCGATGGCGGTGCTGGAAGCCTTCGAAGCCCTGGCGGCCCGCAGGCCGGACGCGCCGCTGCACGCCGTCATCAAGTGCAAGGGGGGCGATCCCACCGATCCGGCGCGCAAGGCCCTGGAGGCGCGGATCGCCGCCCTGGGGGGCCGGGCCCAGATGATCAGCCGCGAGCTGTCGGACAATGAGGTCAAGAACCTGTTCCGCTGCGTCGACGTCTTCGTCTCGCTGCACAGGTCCGAAGGCTTCGGCCGCGGCATGGCCGAAGCGATGGCGCTCGGCACGCCGGTGGTGGCCACCGGCTGGTCCGGCAATATGGACTTCATGGACGCCGACACCGCCTGGCTGGTCGACCATCAGATGATCCCCCTCGAAGCCGGCCAATACCTCCACGGTGAAGGCCAGCTCTGGGCCGAGCCCGACGTCGTCCAGGCCAGCCAGCTGATCGAACGGGTGATGAGCGAGCCCCGGATCGCCCGCGCCACAGCTGATCGGGCACGACGGCGCATCCGCACCCAGCTCAGCCCGCGGTCCGTGGGCCTGGCCGCTGCAGACCATCTGGCCGCGGCCCTCGGCTGAGGGCTAGACTCAGGTTCTGGGTCGCAAGGGCGGCGCTTCATCGGCCGCGGTATCGGCCGGCGGAGCCTCAGTGATCGCCACCTGGTGGATAAGGAACTCGCCGCCGGCGGCGTCATCGAAGTCGATGCGGATGCGATCGATCACCGACGTGGTCCAGTCTTCGCCGCCAGCCAGAGG
>NZ_JBALUY010000025.1:0-40608 GCF_036963605.1 Phenylobacterium sp.
GCTCCAGGCGGGCGCCATAGATGAAGTCGGGCATGCGCTTGAGGCCGTCGAGGTACTGCGCGGCGTCAAACCCGCGGGACACGACGAAGTCCCCCCGGGAATCGACGCTGCCGGGCGAGGCGACGCCGGCGGTGTAGCGGAACACATCCTGCAGATCGACGACGGTGCGGTCCTCGATCTCCTGAGCGGTGATCACGCTGATGCCCTGGGGCACTTCGGTCAGCGCGGTGTCGGTCTTGGTGGCGGCCACGGCCCGGGCGCCCACCACCACCACTTCATCGACATTGCTGGCTTCGGTCTGGGCCAGGGCCGCCATCGGGGCGGCAAGGGCGCAACTGGACATCAGCGCGACGCACAGGCGCCTGGCGGTCTTCGGTCGTTTGATGAGCTTATGCATCACATACACCCCCGTATTGTGTTCGTTTCGACGACCCGCAGCAGCGGCGCGAGGCATCCCCAAAGCCATTGAACACCAGGCCGAACGCAGGCCCGCGGGGTTTTCAGGGTAAGTCAGCCCAAAGATGGGTAAGGCGAGCCTGGTCCGCCCGGGGGCCTGCGCGACCCCGGCAGATCGTCTATGTGTCGGCCCCTTCGCGGGTCCGCCGCATCAGCTCGGCGAGGGGGGACGGCGACAGATGCTGGACAATCTTTTCGAAGGTCTCCGGCGTTTCGTCCTGGCCCAGCTTGAACTTTCCGACCTGACGGATCACCCGGGCGCGGAAGGCGAGAATGCGCTGGGCCAGGGGCTCATAGCGCGCGCCCATCCGGTCGGTCGTCCATTGGCCCTGCTCCATCGTCTCGACCAGCTCGGCCAGGGCGCGATCATTTTCGCCGGCGTCGAAACGCACCTCGACCTCGAAATAGGCCAGGGCATAGTTCCAGGTCGGCGCCCAGCCGGTCGGACTGACCCAGGCGGTCGGCACATAGGCGTGCGGCCCCATGAAGGTCACGAGAGCTCGGGGATCAGCCTGCAACGCCTCGATCTGGGGGTTGGACCGGCCAAAATGGCCGAAGAACTCGGTGACGCCGCCCTCGGCGTTCAACTGGGCCAGCAGCGGCAGCGGCGTGACATGGGCCGGTGGCCCGCTGGTGCTCACCAGGCCCAGGATCTGATCGCGCACGAAGGCGCCGACATCAGATGGGTGGGCGGGGTCGAACGGAGAGATCGGCGGCGGTCTGTCGCTCATGCCTCATACCTCGGCTGGCCATCGACGATGGTCTGCAGCACCTTGATCTTGTTTAGCCCATCAAGGGGCGCGGTCAGCGGATTGGCGTCCAGCACGGCGATGTCGGCCAGCCGGCCGACGGACAGTTCGCCCAGCCGGTCTTCCTGGAAGCCGGCATAGGCGTTCGCCGCGGTGTAGGCGATCAGGGCCTGCTCGACGGTGATCCGTTCCTCCGGAATCCAGCCGTCGGGATTGGCGTCGTCGATCGTCTGGCGGGTCACCGCAGCGTGGACGCCCGTGATCGGATCGATCGGTCCCACCGGCCAATCAGAGCCAAAGGTTGTCCGCGCCCCGGCCTGCAGGAACGAGGCGAAGGCGTAGGTTCCGGCCAGACGCGCCGGTCCGATCCTCTCGACCGCCCAGCGCCCGTCGTCGATGGCGTGAAAGGGCTGCACCGAGGCGATCACCTTCTGGCGGGCGAAGCGCGGAATGCTCTGCGGTCGAACATGCTGGGCATGCTCAATGCGGAAGCGGCGATCGCGCGCGCCATTCAGCCGCTCGGCCTCGGCGAAGATGTCGAGGACATCATCATTGGCCCGGTCGCCAATGGCGTGAACGGTCACATGCAGGCCGTGGCGATCGGCGGCGATCACCGCCTCACGCAGGTCGTTCAGGGCCATGACCCGCGTGCCGTGCTGGTCTGGGGCGTCGGAATAGGGCTCGTAGAAGAGCGCCGTGCGCGAGCCGAGCGAACCGTCCGCCAGACCCTTGACGCCGCCCCAGCGCACCCAGTCGTCGCCGCGGCCATTACGGGCGACGAAGCCAGCCATCTTCTCCCAGTCCTGCAGCGGCACGAAGGAGTAGAAGCGCATGTCCGTTTCGCCGCCGCGGCGCAGGCGCAGCAGCGAGTCCTGGACGCTCCAGTCGATCTCCGGGCAGTGGACCTGGGCGACGCCGCGGCTGAGGCCGTGGGCGATCCCGGCGCGCATCGCCTCGTCCGTTTCGGCCTCGCTCGTCGGTGGGATGACCCGGTCCACGAGGTCCTTGGCGTTGTCGCGCAAGATGCCCGTGGGCTCGCCCGAGGCGTCGCGGTCGATCACGCCGCCGGCCGGATCTGGGGTCTCGCGGGTGATGCCGGCCAGGCGCAGGGCCAGGCTGTTGACCAGATACATGTGCAGATCGGTGCGCGGGGCGATGAACGGCGTGTCCGGGGTCGCCGCATCGATCCAGTGGCGGTCGGGCAGCCGGCCGCCCAGGCGCTGCTCGTCCCAGGAGCCGCCCCGAAGCCAGCGCCCTGGTCTTAGCTGCGCGGCGGCCTGGCCCACGCGGTTCACAAAATCGGCGCGGTCAGCCGCCCCCAGCAGGTCGGGCTGGGCCAGCATGGTCGAGGCCAGTCGGAAATGGGTGTGGTTGTCGATGAAGGCGGGCATGGCGAAGGCGCCGGCCAGGTCGATCACGCGGGTTCGCGAGGTCGTCAGGGCGCGGACCTGACCTGCCCCCACAGCCGCGATCTTGCCGGCGGACACACCTACAGCTTCGGCGAGGGACGCCGCGGTCTGTCCAGTCCAGACCTGGCCGTTCACGAGCGCCAGGTCGAGGCCGGTTTCGGCTGCGCGGGCCGTCAGGGCCTGGGCCGACAGCAGGGCCAGGGCGCCCGCCCCCAGCAGATGGCGACGATCAATCATGGTGCGATCCTCCTGGCCTTCGTCCTTGAGAGTCTGTCGTTTCGCCCGGCGGCCCTTAGCGCGCCCCGGCGCGTCCCGCCACATCGTCTTGACGGACCAAAGCAAACAATTTTAAATCTAAAATATTATCCTGGCGGGGCGATCGTAGGTGCAGACATGAAGGTCACGATCGTAGGCGCGGGCCCGGCAGGACTCTATTTCGCGATTCTGATGAAGCAGTGGGCGCCTGCCGCGGCGATCCATGTGGTCGAGCGCCATGGGGCCGATGAGACGTTTGGATTCGGCGTCGTATTCTCCGACCAGACCCTCGACATCTTCCGCAAGTACGACCCCGAGAGCTATGCTGAGATCGTCCACAGCTTCGCCTATTGGGACGATGTCGAGATTAGCTTCAAGGGCGAGCGAATGCGCATCGGGGGCAATGGCTTCTGCGGCTGCTCGCGACGGACCCTGCTAGGCATCCTGCAGGACCGGGCCACCAGCCTGGGCGTGACGGTCGCCTTCGACACTGAGGTCGGAGACCTGTCGGCCTTCGCCGACAGCGATCTCATTGTGGCCGCCGACGGCGCCAATAGCGCGATCCGCGAGGCCGAGAGCGACTGGTTCAGGCCGGTGGTCGACGTGCGGCCTAACATGTTCGTCTGGCTCGGTTCCACCCGGCCACTGGACGCCTTCCAGTTCCTGTTCCGGGAAACCGAGCACGGGGTGTTTATCGCCCATTGCTACCAGTATGAGGCCGGTCGCTCGACATGGATCGTCGAGACGGACGCGGCGACCTTCTCCCGTGCGGGCTTACATCCGACAGATGAGGCGGCGACGGTCGCCTTCCTGGAGCAGGTCTTCGCCGCCGACCTTGACGGCCATGGGCTGATCGCCAACCGCTCCATCTGGCGCAACTTTCCGATGATCCGCAACGCCCGCTGGGTGAAGGACAACGTCGTCTTGCTGGGCGACGCCAAGGCCACCGCGCACTTTTCCATCGGCTCGGGCACCAAGCTCGCCATGGAGGACGCAATCGCCCTCTACGAGGCATTCCGGCGTGAGGGCGCTGTGGCGCCCGCCCTCGTCGGCTTCGAGCGGGACCGCCGGGAGGACGTCGAGAAAACCCAGCATGCGGCAGATGTCTCGCTGGTCTGGTTCGAGCAGCTGGCGCGGTTTTGGGACTTCGACCCCGTGACCTTCGGCTTCGGTCTGATGACGCGCTCAAAGGCGATCACCTACGACAATCTGGCGCTCAGGGCGCCGGAGTTCGTCAAAACCGTCAGCCACACCTTTGCAGAACGACAGCAGGCCTCGGGGCATCCGGTAAACCTCGCCACGCCGCGGCCGCCGATGTTCCAACCTTTCCGGATGCGAGATCTGGTCCTGCCCAACCGCGTCGCCGTCTCTCCCATGTGCATGTATTCCGCGCCGGACGGGTCGCCGAATGACTGGCATCTTGTCCATCTGGGCGCCCGCGCGATCGGTGGCGCCGGGCTGATCTTCACCGAAATGACGGACGTTTCTCCGGAAGGTCGGATCACCCCGAGCTGCGCAGCGCTCTATACAGACGAGCATGAGGCTGGTTGGGCGCGGGTGGTTGGGTTCATCCACGCCAACGCCTCGGCCAAGGTCTGCTTGCAACTCGGACATGCCGGCCGCAAAGGCGCGACGCGCCTGATGTGGGACGGCATGGACCAGCCGCTGGAGGAGGGGGCATGGCCGATCCTCTCGGCCTCGCCATTGCCCTACTATCCCCACAGTCAGACACCCCGGGAGATGACCCGCGAGGATATGGACGAGGTGCGCGACGCCTTTGTCGTCGCCGCGAAGCGCGCCGACCGGGCCGGCTTCGACATGATCGAACTTCACTGCGCCCACGGCTATCTGTTGGCCTCGTTCATCTCGCCGCTCACCAACCATCGTACCGACGCCTATGGCGGCGACCTGGCCGGTCGGCTGCGCTATCCGCTAGAGGTCTTCGCGGCCCTGCGCGCGGCTTGGCCCGCGCAAAAACCCATGTCGGTGCGCATCTCGGCCACCGACTGGAAAGAGGGCGGCCTTAGCGGCGACGACTCCGTTGAGGTCGCCCGCGCCTTCGCCGCCCTCGGATGCGACCTGATCGATGTCTCCGCGGGCCAGACAGTGCATGACGCCGAGCCGGTGTTCGGGCGGATGTTCCAGACCCCTTTCTCGGACCGTATCCGCAACGAGGCGGGGATCGCCACCATGTGCGTGGGCGCCATCACCACCGCCGATCAGGTGAACACGATCCTCGCGGCCGGTCGCGCAGACTTGGTCGCCATCGGCCGGGCCCACCTGACGGACCCGTTCCTGACCATGCGGGCGGCGGTCTGGTACGGTGTCGATGTCGAATGCCCGCCGCAGTATGGGCCAGGCCAGCAGGCCTTGCGGGCCCAGATGCGCCGAGAGCGCGACGATCTGGCAGAGCTTCGTCGGCGTGCTCGTCCCGGGCGTCGCAACGCCACCGATGAATGAGGCGAGACCTTGGTCGGGGAGCAGACGTCGACAACCCTGAGTTGACCTGGTTCACAAAATACTTTGGATATGAACTAATTTGGCGCAGCAGGAGACGGGCTTGGCGCAGTTTACGGGGCGGCACGCGCTCATCACCGGCGGCGGGCGGGGGATCGGAGCAGCGATCGCCTCGGCCCTGCGCGCCACCGGCGCCCGCGTGACTATTGTAGGTCGCACAGAGGAGGCTCTACGCCAGACCGTAGCCGCCGGGGACGCCGATGAATTCGCCGTATGCGACGTCACCGACGGTGAGGCCGTCGCGCGGGCCTTTGGCGAGGCCGCCGGGCGGGGCGGGGCCATCGACCTGCTGGTCAATAACGCCGGAGGCGCCTTCAGCGCGCCATTCCAACGCACGACTACAGCCGATGTCCGCGCTATGCTCGACCTCAACCTGATGAGCTGCGTTCATACGGCCCACGCTGTGCTGCCGGGCATGGTCGACCGGCGCTACGGACGGATTGTCAACGTCGCTTCTACTGCGGCCCTGAAGGGCTATCCCTACGTCTCGGCCTATGTCGCGGCCAAGCACGCGGTGCTGGGCCTGACCCGGGCCCTGGCCCTGGAGACAGCGCGCTCCGGCGTGACGGTCAATGCGGTGTGTCCTGGCTTCACCGACACCGATCTTGTGGCCCGTAGCGTCGATGAGATCGTCGCCAAGACCGGGCGCACCGCCGAGGCGGCGCGGGCGGAGCTCACCGCCGGCAACCCTCAGGGACGGCTGGTCAATCGGACCGAGGTCGCGGCCGCTGTGCTATTTCTTTGCGGCCCAGGCGCGGGGGCCATCACCGGCGTGGCCCTGCCGGTCGCCGGTGGAGAGGTGTGACCATGGACAATCTGCCGCTGGACGCTGAGACCAAGGCGCTCGAGGCGCCGCACGATCACAAGGACGAACTGAGGCTATGGCTGCGGTTGCTGACCTGCACCACCCTGGTGGAGACAGAGATTCGCGGTCGGCTGAGGGTGCAGTTTGAGGTGACCCTGCCGCGCTTCGACCTCATGGCGCAGTTGGAGAAGGCGCCTGACGGCATGGCCCTGGGTGAGGTGTCCCGCCGGATGATGGTGTCCAACGGCAATGTTACGGGTCTGGTGGACCGTTTGGTCGAGAACGGCCATGTGGCTCGCCGCGCCCTGCCGGCTGACAAGCGCGTCCAGGTGATCTCGCTGACGCCGGAGGGGCGGTCGGAGTTCGCGCGAATGGCGATCGAACACGAGGCGTGGATCGCTGAAATGTTCGCCGGGGTATCGCCGCGTAAGGTCGGTATGCTTCTGGACCTGCTCGGCGACCTGAAGCGTTCGGTGCGCAAGGCGATCGAGGATCCCACGTGACCCTCCCATCCATGGCCGAGGCTGCTGTCAACAAGCGCGGCTTCACCACTGGCCGCAAGGTGCGGTTCGCCGACTGTGATCCTGCCGGCATCATCTACACCGGGGCCTATGTGGACATGGTCAATGGCGCGATCGAGGACTTCTTCGGCCGAGCGCTGGGGCTCGACTACTACGGCTTCATCACGGACGAAAAGGTGGGGCTGGGCTATGTGCGCTACGCCACGGACTTCATGCGCCCGGGCTTCATGGGAGACGACCTCGAGTTCGCGGTCAGCCTGAACCGCATCGGGCGAAGTTCCATCGGCCTGAAGGTCAAGGCCCTGCGTGGCGACGAGGCCCTGATGCACACTGAACTGGTGATCGTCACTACCGACCTGGTGACCCACGCCGCCATCCCGCTGCCGCCCTCGCTGCGCGCCGCGCTGACCCGTTTCCAGGACGAAAGCCTATGACCGTCGCCAAGCCCATTCCGTCGCTGACCAGCCAGCGGAGCGTGCTGCCGGAGGGTTGGCCGCGCCCCAAGGGCTTTTCCAACGGTATGCTGGCCTACGGCCCCACAGTATTCATAGGGGGCCAGATCGGCTGGGACGTGGCGGGTCGGTTCCCCGATGGATTCGTGCCCCAGGTGCGGCAGGCCTTGGCCAATATTTGCGATATTCTGGTCCAGGCGGGGGCCGGGCCCGAGCACCTGGTGCGGATGACCTGGTACGTCACCGATATGAACGCCTATCTGGGCGCTCTGAAGGAGATCGGGGCGGTCTATCGGGAACTGATCGGTCCGCACTATCCCGCCATGGCCCTGGTGCAGGTGGTGCGGCTGGTGGAGCCCCAGGCGGTGGTCGAGATCGAGGCGACAGCCGTCCTGCCCAGCGAGATGGTTCCCCCTAGCCGCCCGTGAAGGTTGGCCGAGCCTTATCCACGAAGCCCTGAAAAGCCAGCCGAAAGTCTTCGGTCTGCATGCAGATGGCCTGGGCCTGGGCCTCGCTCTCGATGGCGGTCTCCAGGCTCATACTCCATTCCTGGTTCAGCATCGTCTTGGTCATCATGTGGGCGAAGGTCGGGCCGGAGGCCAGGCGTCCGGCGAGCTTAATGGCTTCGGCCATGAGGGCTTCGGGCTCGACCAGCCGGTTGTAAAAGCCCCATTCGGCGCCCTCAGTCGCTGTCATCACCCGCCCGGTGTAAAGCAGCTCGGCGGCCCTGCCCTGGCCGATGAGGCGGGGCAGAATCGCACAAGCCCCCATATCGCAGCCGGCCAGGCCCACGCGCACGAAAAGGAAGGCGGCTTGCGCCCTCGGTGTCGCCAGGCGAAGGTCAGAGGTCATGGCCAGGATGGCGCCGGCGCCGACACAGACCCCGTCAATGGCCGAGATCACCGGTTGCGGGCAGGCCTTGATCGCCTTGACCAGATCGCCGGTCATCCGCGTGAAGGCCAGGAGCTCGCGCATGGACATGCCCGTGAGCGGCCCGATAATGTCGTGAACATCGCCGCCTGAGCTGAAATTTCCGCCCGAGCCGGTGATGATCACCACCTTGATGTCATCCTGATAGACAAGGTCCCTGAAGAAATCTCGTAGTTCGGCATAGCTGTCGAACGTCAGAGGATTCTTTCTATCCGGGCGGTCCAGAGTCACGGTCGCCACCGCGCCGTCCACGGCGAGTCGGAAATGTCGCGGCTCGGCCATCAAGGGGGCGTCAGAGGAAGGCGAGTTGGACGTCATCAGGCTTGAACCTCACGGGACGAACAGGCGCGGCAGGCGCCGCTGTCCTGCCAAAAAGCATAATTTCAAACCTAAACTAATCCAAGTGGCGCCTGAGAATTAAGCGGTCTTTCCAAACGCGCCGCAGGAGGCGGCGCGCGAGGGAGGCGCATTGACAGTTTTACGACCACTACTTTAAACCTAAAGCAATTCCTTCCTCGTGAAGTGATCGGAGGTCCATCAATGGCGCGATCAAAAGCTGACGGCGTCGAAACGCTCGGCCTTTCCGCTCCTAGGTCCTTGTGAGCCGCCGTTGCTTGGCGCCGCGGATCTTTATCGGGTTTTCAGTTTGCTGCGCAATTCTGCGCCAACCGCGTCAGCCGACCCAAGTCGGCGGCCGGACAAGGGGGAGCTACATATGAAATCTACAACGCCGAGCGGCCATCGCCGTCGTATCGCCATGCCGCTGCGCACCGCACTGCTCGTCACGGCCATGTCCGGCGTCGCCGGCGCGGCCCTCGCCCAGGCCTCGTCCGGCCCGGTCGACCTCGATGAGGTCGTGGTCACCGCTTCGAAGCGTGGCGCCGCCAGCGTCCAGGAAATTCCGTACAACATCTCGGCGGTGGGCGAGGAGCAGCTCCAGAAGACCGGCGCGGCCACACTGGATGACATTGTCCGTCAGGTGCCCGGCATTTCCACGATGGGCGGTCAGGGCAACAAGACGGTGATCATCCGTGGCCTGGCGGCGTCCGCCGGCGCGCCGCAGGTGGGCATCTATCTCGACGAAACCCCGCTGACCGGCATCGGCGGCACCAATGTCCGCCAGAGCGACATCGGCCTCTACGACATCGAACGCATCGAAGTCCTGCGCGGACCCCAGGGCACGCTCTACGGCGCCGGCTCGCAAGGGGGCACCTTGCGCTACATCACCAACAAGCCTGAGACGACCGGGGGCCTCTCCGGCGCGGTGGGCACAAAGATCGCCACGCGGGCGCGTGACGGCGGCGAGCGGCTGGAAGGCCACGCGGTGATCAACGTGCCGATCGTCGAGGATATGTTTGCGGTGCGCGCCCTGGCCTATGGACGCACCGTCGACGGCTTTGTCGATATGCCGCTGCTGGAGATTGAGGGCTCGGACAAGGAAAAGGTGGAGGGCGGCCGGTTCCAGGCGATGCTCGACCTGCCGACCCGCACAAATATTCTCGGCTCCATGGTCTACCAGCGCGCCCGGATGGATGACTCGAGCCAGACCCTCCGCGACACCGACAGCCGTCCCCTCCGTGCGCTAGAGCCCTATCTTGACGAACTGCGCCTCTACAACCTGACGGTGGAGCAGGAGGTGGGTGTCGGTACGATCACCGCCACGGTCTCCAGCTACGACCGCAAGACGCGCTTCGTCTTCGACCAGAGCCAGTTTGTCTCGCCACGGTTCGGGTCGATCAATCAGACCACCAAGACCAACGCCCTGACCGGGGAGTTGCGCTTCGCCTCAGACTTTGATGGTCCGGTGCAGGTCGTCACCGGCCTGTTCTACGAAAATCGCGATTCCGATGCGATCAGCCTCGGCGCCTTTGTGAACGATCCCAACGGCCTGATTGACGTGCCGGCCGAGCCGTTCTTCGCCCAACCCAGCGATCAACACGTCCTCAACCGGGCGGCGTTCTTCAACGCCATGTGGGACGTGACGGAGAAGCTGTCGATCGAAGGCGGCGTCCGTTACTTCAAGATGCAGCGCCGGAACGAAACCAGCCTGATCTTTGACGTCTTCGGCCGGCCACTCGGACCGCAGCCCTCGCAGAGCGCCGTGTCTGACGGTAACGCCCTCAAGGCGCAGGCGTCATACGAGTTCACCGACGATATTCTGGGCTACGCCATCTATTCGGAAGGTTTCCGCGAAGGTGGCCCCAATGCGCCAGGTCTCCTGGGGAACTACCCGCTCAGCTTTGACCCAGATTTCGTCAAGAACTATGAGCTTGGCTGGAAATCCACGGTCCTGGACCGCCAGCTACAGCTCAATGGCGCCGTCTATCTGATGAAGTGGGACGATATCCAGGTGTCCCAGCGCGATCCCACCGGCGCCTTCAACTACACGTCCAACGCCGGCAAGGCCGAACTCAAGGGGATCGAACTGGAGGGCCGTCTGCGGCCCAACGCCCTGCCGGGCTTCTCGGCCAACTTCGCCGTGCGCCGCTCGGACCAGAAGCTGACCGAGGACAATCCGCTGGTGGCCGGCCCGCCGGCCAACCCGCTGGCAGGCCTTGAGGGGGAACGGATTCCCAACACCTCGAAGTGGGGCGGTAATCTGGGGGTCGAGCAGACCTTCACCATGTTCGGGCTGGACGCCTACGCCCGCGCCGACGCCTCCTATACGGGCGAGGCTTTCACGACCTTCAGCCCCAACGATCCGATCCGCCGGGCGTTCGGCGACTACACCCTGGTCGATCTTCGCAGCGGCGTGCAGACCGGCACCTGGGAAGCCTCGATCTACGTCCGCAATCTGTTCAACGAACGGGCGCTGACCGGGTGGAACGTCCAGTCGCGGCCGGGCATCCCCGACCTGGTCCGGACAACCGAGCCGCGCGAACTGGGCATCCAACTGGGCTATAATTTCTAGCCAGCCTCAATGGCCAGGGGCGCATCGCGCGTCCCTGGCCCATAGGGATCGCTCATGCGCTCTCGCACCCTCTCGATCGGCGGCGCCTCCGTCGCCCTGGCGGCGTTCGTCCTTACATGCCCGGCTGCCAGCCAGCCGAATGAGGCGGTGATCCTCTATCGCGGCGCCACGCTAATCGATGGAAAGGGCGGCCCGCCGCGCCCAGGCATGGCGATCCTGGTCCAGGGCGAAAGGATCGTGGCGGTGGCGCCCGCCGCCGACGTCGCCGCGCCGCCGGGGGCTGAGGTCGTCGAGGCTGATGGGCTCTACGTCCTGCCGGGGCTCATTGACAGCCATGTCCACCTGGCCACCGCGCCAGAGCGGAAGCGGGCCGAAGCGACCCTCAGGCGGCAGATCTACAGTGGCGTGACAGCGGTGCGGGACATGGCCGGCGACGGGCGAGCCCTCGCTGACCTCGCTCGGTCAGCGCGCCTGGGCCTGATCCCCGCGCCCGATATCCACTACGCATCCCTGATGGCGGGTCCGAGCTTCTTTGATGACCCGCGACCTCAGGCGACCGCCCAGGGAGCCAAGGCCGGCGAGGCCCCCTGGATGCAGGCGGTGACCGTCGCCACCAATCTGCCGCGGGCGGTGGCTCGGGCGGAAGGAACCTCAGCCAGCGGGATCAAGATCTACACCGACCTTCCGCTGGGGCTGATCGCCCCCATCGTGGCCGAAAGCCATCGCCAGGGTATGAAGGTCTGGTCGCATGCGGCGATTTTCCCGACGCGGCCCGGCGACGTGATCAGGGCCGGTGTGGATGTTATCTCCCATGCCTGCCTGCTGGACTACGAGTTCGCCGCCGCCATGCCTGGCCGCTATGCCAGCTCGCCGAGCGCCGGCTTCAACTCGCCAGAGGCGCGGTTCAAGCCGATGTTCGATGAGATGCGCCGGCGCGGGACCATCCTGGACGCCACCCTGTTCGCCTACGGCCAGGGCGGGTTCGAGACGGAGGGATCGCCCAACAAGGTACTGACTTGCAAACTCGATCGGGCCGCAGAGATCACCAAATGGGCGTTCCGCGCCGGGGTGGCGATCTCCGCTGGCACTGACGGCGAGACCACGGCCGGTGCGCCGTTCCCTGCTCTCAATGACGAACTCGAACATCTGGCTCGGGCAGGGCTCCCGCCGTTGGAGGTGCTGCGCGCCGCCTCGCTGAACGGCGCCCGCGCGATCGGCCAGGAGGCGCAGATGGGCGTGATTGAGCCTGGCAAGCTGGCTGACCTGGTGTTCGTGCGCGAGGACCCTACGAAGGACGTACGCGCGTTGCGCTCAATCACCCTGACGGTGAAGCGGGGCGTGCGCTATCAGCGGTCCGACTTTCTGATCCAGCCCTAAAAGTCGACCTGCGTGCCGAAGCCCTCGCGCAGCGCCGCCTGGTAGAGCCACCAGGCGCTCGACAGGTCCTGCACGATGCTGCCCAGGGACTTGTAGACCGTGATGTCGGCCGGACTCCGGCGACCTTCCAGGATCCCATCGAGCACGGCGCCGATCTCGCCCAGGATGTGGTCATCATCGACCAGCGCATTTCGCTTGGCGTTCAGGAATTCCGCGCCCTGCAACAGGACGCCCTGGCGATGGTCGGCGAAGTACCTTGAGCGCGCCACCAGCTCGTCGTCCACCTCGGCGGGACCCGCGCGGCTGGAACCCACCAGGTTGAGGTGGGCGCCCTCGGAGACCCAGCGGCCGAACAGGATAGGTTCGACCGCGGCGGTGGTGGTGCAGATGATCTCGGCGCCGGCCGTGGCGGCCTCGACGCTATCACACGCCGTGGCCGGCGCGCCCAGGGCCTGGCCGATCCGCTGGGCGAAGGCGTGGGCGTGTTCGGGCGAGCGTCCCCAGACGCGGATCTCCTCGATTGAGCGGACCTTGGCGATGGCCATGGCGTGCGCCTCGGCCTGTTCGCCATAGCCGAGAATGGCCAGCCGCGAGGCGTCGGGACGGGAGAGGGCGTCTGTGGCGACCGCCGAGGCCGAAGCCGTGCGAATGGCGGTGATCTCTCCGGCATGCACCGCCGCCGCTAGGGCGCCGGTGGCAGGGTCGAACACCGCGACCAGGCCTTGGTGCGACTGCAGGCCTTGGGCGAAATTCTCTGGATAGACGCTGATCATCTTGGCGCCGAACACCTCGCCGGCGCCCATGGACCCCGGCATGACGCCGAAGGCCCGACCCTCGTCCAGGTCGATGATCCCGCGGGGAAGTTGCCGCGTGACGCCCCGCGATAGGGCGATCATCGCATCGCGGACCATGGGGATGCTGACGTCCCAGGTGAGATGCGCCCGGACCGCCTCTCGGCCGATGACGATCATGCGCTAGGCGGCGCTGTCGGCGGCGACGGGCTCGGAGGCAGCCTGCCGCGCCGCGCGGCGCTTGAACCACTGAACTAGGAGGCCCGCGTTCACGACCATGATGATGCCGTAGATGGTCGGGGTGATCGCCAGGGAGACGTCCTTCAGGATCGAAAGCGACAGGAAGGTCGCCATGGTCGCGTTCTGGATACCGACCTCGATGCCCACCGTCAGCTTGTCCTGCCTAACCAAGCCAAGGGCCGTGGCGATGGCAAGCCCCAGACCCATGCCCAGCACGTTCAGCAGGATAGCGGCGGGACCGGCGCGCAAGATGTTCTGGACCACCAGCTCCAGGCTCACCAGCACCGAGAACAGGATGACCGCGACGAGCACCACCAGGGAGGCCGGGCGCAGCCAGACGCTCATCCGGTCGGCCCAGTCCGCGTTCAGGCGGCGCAGAGCCATACCTGACAGGACCGGGATCATGGTCATCTGGGCCAGCTGCATGGTGGTCTGCCGGGCCGACATCTGGGGCGCCTCGCCGGCCAGATAGTAGTGGCCGAGGCCCCAGCTCACCAGAAGCGGAATAGTGAACACGGTGATCAGGCTGGAGAGCGTCGTCATCACCACGGCCAGGGCGACATTGGCCTTGGCCGCATAGGTGATCGCGTTGGAGGTGATGCCGCCGGGACAGACCGCCAGGATGAACAGGCCCATGGCCATGGCGGGCGGCAGTTGAAAGGCCCAGGCGATGGCCATGGCCAGGGGCGGCAGGCAGACAAGTTGGCCGAACAGACCGCCGAAGACCGCCTTGGGATTGCGCACCACCTCCTTGAAGTCGGTGAGCGTCAGGGAGAGCCCCATGCTGAACATGATCGCCGCAAGGCCGATCGGCACAATGACGGTGTTGACCAGGGTCACGACCTCAGGCGGCATGAAGCGTCCTCTCGTTCAAAGGTGTCTGGGGCTCAGGCGCCCCAGATATCCTTGGCGTAGCGCACAAAATTGCCGCCTAGGATTTTCTCGATCCGGGTCGTGGAGTGGCCCCGGGCTTTCAGCCTGTCAGCCAGATCTCGGAACTGGGTGGGCCCCCGCAGGTCGATGGCGAAGGGGTAGGTCTCCGGCCCTTCACCGGTGGCGCCGATGCCGCGCGCTTTTCGATCAGCGACTTCCCTGGCGAGGGCGCTTTTGTAGGTTTCCATGTCGTCGATCTGGGTTATGGGGCCGTCGGTGCCGATGCCCACATGATCTTCGCCGCAGACCTTCAGGGCGTGCTCAATATGCTCGACAATGTCGACGGCGCGGACCTTACCCTCCTTGTTGAGGAACGGCATGAAGTAGATGCCCACGAAGCCGCCCTTGTCGGCCACGAGCTTCAACTCCTCGTCGGTCTTGTTGCGCGGCAGGTCGGTGAGGGCGCGGCAGCCGGTGTGGTTGATGGAGATTGGCTGTGTGGAGGCGCGGGCGGCGTCCAGGCAGGTCTGCTGGCCGCTATGCGACAGGTCCACCATGATCCTGTTGGCGTTCAGCCGCGCCACGACCTCATGTCCGAACGGTGTCAGCCCACGGTTCTCAGGGGCCATGGAGCCATCGCCCAGGTGGTTGGCGGGATTGTAGGTGAGCTGGATGATCCGCACGCCCAGGTCGTTGAAGACGTCGATCCGCTCCAGGCTGTCCCCGACCATGACCGCGTTCTGGAAACCGTAGATCAGTCCGATCTTGTTCTCGCGCTTGGCCCTCAGGATGTCGGCGGCCGACAGCACCTTGATCAGATCGCTCGACTGCTCGCGCACCATCCGGTCGTACTGGGCGACAGAGGCGACCGAGACCTCATAGGGATCGCCATCGCCGGCCACATAGCCAAGCGTGCAGTTGACCGCTGTGACGCCCGAGAGGCGAGCGTCCTGGATGGTCCGCGCATCGAGCCGCCGCGGCTTGCGCACGCCGCGCGCGATGCTGCTCTCGTTGTCTTCGTCGCGGGTGTTCGGATTCGAAAGGCCGCCCAGGGCGTTGACGATGATGGCATCCGCCCATGGGTCAGCCGTCTTCGCCGAGACGGGTCCGGCGACGGCGATCAGGGCCGGGGCCGCGACGGCCATGCCCAGGATGGCGCGGCGGCTGGCGCCGGCGCCGCGAACGGTCTCTTGGTCTTCGGTGCTCATTGGCTGGCCCCCTCGGCCTCAGTGATCGGCGTGTAGGCGGCGCGCTGGTAGATCACGCCGCGTTTGACAGTAAAGGCCACCTCGCGCAGGGCGCTGATGTCCTGCGTCGGGTCCTTTGAGACGAACACCAGGTTGGCCAGCTTTCCGGGCTCGACCACGCCCATCTCCGCCTCGCGGCCGATGGTCATGGCCGCAATCTGAGTGGCTGATCGGATCACCTGCAGGGGCGGCATGCCCACCTTGTCGCTCAAAAGCTCAAGTTCTTCGTGCAGGGCGGGATAGGCCGCCTCCCAGTCGGTCTCGCCATCCGTGCCGCTCGAGATCAGCACGCCGCGACGATAGGCCTGGGAGGTGAGGCGATAGGCGAGGTCGGCGCTGCAGCGAGGCGGCCGGCCCGTTTTCGTCTTGGCGTAGCGGGCGTCCCCCTCGGCATAGACCCGCACCGTGGCGTCGAGAATGATGTCCTTGGCCTTCATCTTGTCGAACAGCGCCGTGATTACCGGATTGTCGCCGTCGCCGAGAGCGCCGACGTCCACCGGCGTAGGGTCCTGGTAGCTGCCCGGCATTTCGGCCATCACCTGATAGCCGATCGGACAAGCGTGGGAGGTGACATCGACGTCGGCGTCGATCACCTCCTCTGGCGTGGCCGGGAAGACTGCGGTGTGGGCCCAGACGGCGATGTTCTGGCGATGGGCCTCGGCGGTGATCTTCTTCACCAGATGGCCAGGCAGGTTGGCGTAGATCTTGATCGCCGTCGCATAGGTGCCGCGGGCCATGGCGACCGCCAGAGGCATGTCGGTCTCGTCCGTGATCTCCTGCATCCAGGGCACCTTGCCGGGGATATCGCCCTGGGAGACCGCAATGGTTCGCGGATCGTCGAAGAAGCTCGACCCGGCCATCAGCGCGGCGAAGTAGATGTCCGGCGCGGGGATTTCGCCCAGACGCGATCGGCGCTGCAACTCCGCGACGGAGCGCAGGTCATCGGCCATATCGCGCACGGCGGTGATCCCGCTGTAGAGCTGGCGGCGCATCTGCCCCTCGGCCTTGCGGGCGTTGGGTGGCGTGGCCAGGTGAACGTGCGTGTCGATCAGGCCGGGCAGAACATAGAGGCTACTGGCGTCGACCACCCGGGCGCCTGTCGGATTGGCTGCGGGAGAGTCGCTGGGCGCGACCGCGACAATCTCCGCGCCGTCCACGACCACGCTCATGCCCGGCTGCGCCGGCGTGCCGGCGCCGTCGATCAGGGTCGCGTCGCGGTAGACCACCACCTCCCCCTTGGGCGCGGCGCCAGGGTCGGGCGGCGTGACCGGCCCCTGCCAGCTTCCAAAGGCCTCGTCTCCGGCGCCTCCAGGCTCGTGGCCATGGGCCGCGCCCCCCAAGACGATCGCCAGGGTGAGGGCGCCAGCCGACATGAGTTTTGAAGCTCGGATCATGATCCCTCTGAATGTTCGGGGCGCATCGCCGCCTGGTCGCGAAGCACGAACCGTTGGACCTTGCCCGAGGCGTTGCGGGGCAGGGCGGAAAGGAACTCCACCGCACGCGGATACTTGAATGGCGCGATGTCGACCTTGACGAAATCCTGGATGCTTCGGGCCAATGCGGCGTCGGCGGTTTGCCCGGGGGTCAGGACCACATAGGCCTTCACCACTGTCCCGCGGTCGGGGTCGGGGGACGCGACCACAGCGCATTCCTGCACAGCCTCGTGGCGCAGCACCGACTCTTCCACCTCCCGACCGGAGATGTTGTAGCCAGACGAAATGATCATGTCATCAGCCCGGCCAGCGAACCAGAGACAGCCGGTTTCGTCGATGGAATAGGCGTCGCCGGTCAAATTCCATCCGCCGCGAACATAGTTGGCCTGACGTTCGTCCTCCAGGTAGCGGCAGCCGGTTGGCCCCTTTACCGCCAGCTGGCCAATCTCGCCTGGCAGGGCCAATCGTAGGTCCGGCCTCAGGACGCAGACCTGATAGCCCGGCACAGCGCGCCCGGTGGCGCCAGGTTCATCGCGGTCAGGCTGGGTCGACGCAAAGATGTGCAACATCTCCGTTGAGCCGATGCCATTGATTATGGAAGCGCCGGTGGCCGCCTTCCATGCATTCCAGGACGCGGCGGGCAGATGCTCGCCGGCGGATACGAAGCGCCGCACGCTGCTGAGGTCCGCGGTCGCGGCGCGGGCGGTCATGGCGCGATAGGCCGTCGGCGCCGTCATGACGATGGTGGGACGGTGCTCTTCCATGGCGTCGAACAGCTTGTCGGGCGCGGCGTTCGACAACAGGAGGGCGGAGGCGCCGTGCCGGAGCGGAAAGACCAGATGGGCGCCGAGACCGAAGGTGAATCCCATCGGCGCGCTGCATAGGAAGATATCGTCGGCGCGGGTGTCCAGCAGACTGCGGGGAAAGCCATCGGCGATGGTCAGGACATCGCGATGGAAATGCACCGTCGCCTTCGGGTCGCCGGTGGTGCCTGAGGTGAAGGCGATCAAGGCGGGATCTGTGGCGTAGGTGTCGGTCGCCTCGGCCTGGTCGGGCTGATGCCGCAACCGCCGCTCAAGCTCCTGATCGCCCCGGCCGTCCAGGCTGTAGCCGATGATCGTGCGGCCATGACCGACCTCTTCGGCGGCGGCCATGAGCTCCGGCTCAAGGTCAGCCTCCACCAGGCACAGGGCTGGCTGAGTTTTGCGGAGGACAAAGGCTAGCTCCCGCGTCCGCAGCATCGGCATGGTGACGACCACCACTGCGCCGATCTTCACGGCGGCCAGCCAGAGGGCGCACAGCATGGGGCCGTTTTTGCCCCGCAGCACAATGCGGCCGCCGGGGACGACGCCCAGGTCGCGCAGGCCGCCGCAGATGCGATCGGTGGTCTGCGCCAGCTCAGCATAGGTCCAGGCACCGCCTGGCCAGCGAAGGGCGATGGCGTGTCGATCACCGCCCGCCAGCAGCGCGCTTGCGGCGTTCAGCCGCTCGGGGAAATGCAGGGTGGGATGGTCGAAACGAAAGTCCGGCAGGGCGTCGCCGTGGGGCAGACGCTCAAGAACGAATCGGTCGGTATGTGCCGTGGGCATTCGGCGCTCCGCGAGGGGATCGACCGGCTGACAGTCCTTCACGCCCCTCGGAAATTATTTGAAGCCTAAATTAATATGGCTGTAAAGTCGCCGCACCAGAGCCGACCGGTGCGAGGGAGTGCTGCCGTGAATTTGAGCAGGGAATTGTGCGCGGCGCGGGACGCCGCCGACGCCCTCAGTGGGCGGCGAGACCTGTTCGACCTGCCCGATGGAGTTATCTATCTCGATGGAAATTCCCTGGGCGCTCTGCCGCGTGCGGTGGGTCCCCGGCTAGAGGCGGCCGTCAGCCAGGCCTGGGGAAAGGATTTGATCAGCAGCTGGAACGTCCATGGCTGGATCGATCTGCCATCTCGCGTCGGCGCACGTCTGGCGCGGTTGATCGGCGCGAGGCCCCACGAGGTGATCGCCTCTGACTCCACCTCGGTGAACCTCTTCAAGCTGGCCGCTGCCGCGGTGGCTATGCGGAAGGAGCGCAGCGTCATTGTCACCGAGTCAGGCAACTTTCCCACCGACCTCTACATCCTGCAGGGCCTGCGCGACCTCCTGGGGGACGACCTGATCTCGTTGCGGGTGGTGGAGCCCGAGCAGGTCGCGGGCGCCCTCGACGAGGATGTCGCCGCGGTGGTGCTGACCCATGTGCATTACAAGTCCGGCCGCCTGCATGACATGGCCGCGATCACCCAACGGGCCCACGAGGTCGGCGCACTGGCGCTCTGGGACCTCAGTCATAGCGCCGGCGCCGTGGAGCTGGATCTCAACGGCTGCGGCGTCGATCTGGCTGTAGGCTGCGGTTACAAATACCTCAATGGTGGGCCAGGGGCGCCGGCCTTCCTCTACGTGGCCGAGCGTCACCATGACGACTTGCGTTCGCCGCTCACCGGCTGGATGGGTCATGCTCGGCCGTTCGAGTTTGTCGACACCTATGAGCCCGGCGGAGGTGTGCTGCGCGGCCTTTGCGGAACTCCGCCGATCCTGGGCTTGACGGCCCTGGACGCCGCGCTTGACGTCTTTGACGGCGTGGCTATGGCCGACCTGAGGGCCAAGTCCCAGGCCCTGGGCGACCTCTTTCTGCATCTTGTCGCAGGGCGCTGCGCGGACGCGGGCTTGGGCTTGGCTTGTCCAACGGACTCGGCGCTGCGTGGCAGCCAGGTAAGCCTCAGCCACCCCGACGGCTACGCCATCGTTCAGGCGCTGATCGAGCGGGGCGTCACCGGCGACTTCCGGGCGCCGGACATTCTGCGCTTTGGCTTCGCCCCGCTCTATGTTCGCTTCGTCGATATCTGGGACGCCGTGGAGATCCTGCGCGACGTGATGGCGAGCGAAACCTGGCGTGAGCCGAGGTTCAATCTGAAGGCTGCGGTGACATGAGCAAGACCGACACATCCTCCTCTGACGAGGCGCTGGCTGGCGTGCATGAGCGCCCGGATATCAGCTACGCCACCTATTTGGGCCTTGATCGGCTGCTGAGCGCCCAGACCCCGCTGTCGGGCGAGCACGACGAATTCCTGTTCATTGTGGTCCACCAAGCGTCTGAACTCTGGCTGGCCTTGTCGCTGCACGAGCTGCGGGCGGCGCGCGAGCATATTCGGCGCGATGACCTGAGCCCGGCCCTAAAGATGATCGCCCGGGTCAGCCGTATCCAGGCGCAGCTCATCCAGTCCTGGGACGTGCTCGCGACCATGACGCCCACGGAGTACAACCGGATAAGGCCCTCGCTGGGCCAGAGCTCGGGATTCCAATCGCACCAGTACCGGCTTCTGGAGTTCTTGCTCGGAGGCAAGGACGCCCAGGCGATGGCGGTCCACGTCTCGACCCCTGCTGTCCACGGCCGTCTGGCCGCCGCGCTGGCTGAGCCCAGCCTGTATGATGAGGCGATCCGACTGCTTGGACGCCGGGGCTTTGCGATTCCCACAGAGCAGATGGAACGCGACTGGACAGCGTCTCGGGCCGCCGACGCCGCCGTTGAAGCCGCTTGGCTAGAGGTCTATCGCGACCCGGACAGGTACTGGGATCTTTATGAGTTGGCCGAGAAACTGGTGGACCTGGAGTTCCGCTTCCAGCAATGGCGGTTCTCCCACATGAAAACGGTTGAGCGCATCATAGGATTCAAGCGCGGAACCGGCGGCAGTTCCGGGGTGGCCTACCTGGACCGGGCGCTTCAACGGTCTTTCTTCCCAGAATTGATCGATCTACGCACGGCTCTATAGCATCCCGAGGCATGGGCTTGGCGGCGGCCAAGGACGAAGCTTGTCCTGCGGCCCGAGACTCAGTCCAAAGCGCGGAGGATGGCGCGGACGGGCGAGGCGTCGGCGGTGGTCAGCTTGAGCGGGAGGGCGATCAGCTCGTAGTGGCCATCGGGTACGCCGTCAAAGACCAGACCTTCAAGAATAGCCATACCATGGCGACGGACCATCAGGTGCGACACCAGATCCTTGGCGTCTTCAGGGTCCAGGGACGGGGCGTCGAGGCCGATCAAGACAACGCCGCGCTCGCCCAACATATCGATGAGCTCTGGGCTGGGGCAGGCGAAGCCGGCCGGCCAGGCGTCGGTGGGAAAAGTCTCGAACGTCCGGAGTAACAGGCGCCTGACGCCAGGCGCCAGGCGGTCGGCCACCGCCTCGGGCGAAATGCGGCCGTCCGCTTGAACGACGCTGATCAGCTGGGCCGGCCCAAGATAAGGCATGAGCCTGGCCGCACCGATTGTTGGCCCCTCCGGGTCGTAGTGCAGCGGCGCATCGGCATGGGCGCCGCTGTGGGTCGAGAGGGTCAAGCGACTCACATTGACCGGACAGCCGCCCTCCAGCACCCAGGTCCTGGTCTCGTCATAGGCGGTGTCGCCTGGCCATACGGGTAGGCCATTGCGGAGGTCCTGGCTGATGTCCCAGATTCGGCGGCCGGTCTCATCGGTCTGGGTCAAAGCCACGTCCTCATGCTGAGCAGTTCGGGAAAAGAAGGCGGTCTGCAGCGCCTCGCCGATAGAGGCCCGGCCGCAGCTTAGGCCGACGGACAGGCCGAACAAGGCGCGTCACTCCGTCATGGGACCCGCTTCAGCCCTCTGTCCTCTGTGACGGGACGCGTGTCAGGCGCGGCGCCGTCCGTCGGACGCGTTCCAGGCCAAAGCCCCAAGCCGGCGCCCAGGAAAGCGGCGCCGGCCGCCTCGGCCGCCATCAGCCAGGGCGCCTGGCGCCCCGCGCGCCGCCCGGGCGCAAACGGGCTCGTCCACCTCCGCATTGATGTATGACAATCATACGGAAATCTTGTGGAGGGCGTTTGTATGGCGAGCTTGTTCAGAACCCTGGTTGGCGGGGTGGCCCTGGCCTGCGCCGTTGGCGTTGGCCCAAGCCTCGCCCAGACGCCGGGGCCTGCGCCGACCCCGAAGACCACCGCAATCCACGCCGGTCGGCTGATCGACGGCCTCTCGGCGCATCCACAAAGCCAGGTCACCATCCTGATCCGTGATGACCGGATTACGGCGGTGGAGCCAGGTTTTGTCTCGCCCCCCGGCGCCGAGGTGATCGACCTGTCGAACGCCACGGTCTTGCCGGGCCTGATTGATGGCCACACCCATGTGACCTCCCTGCGCCGGACGGGCAATGGCATCGCCAAGAGCGTGACCTATTCCCCGCTGGACATGGCCCTGGCCGCCACGGTCAACGCCGAGGCGATCCTGCGCTCCGGGGTCACCACCGTGCGCGACCTGGGCGGCAACTACGGGACCGACATCGCCCTGAAGAAGGCGATCGAGCTGGGCGAGGTGGCCGGCCCTCGCATGTGGGTGGCCGGCGAGGCCATCGGCCCGACCGGCGGCCACACCGACTGGAGTCATGGCTATGCCGAGGACATGTCCCGCCGCGACTGGGGGGCAGGGCTCGCCGATGGCCCGGACGCCGTCACCCGCCTGGCGCGCACCCAGCACAAGCTCGGCGTCGACATCATCAAGATCATGCCCAGCGGCGGCGTGGTCAGCCAGGGGGACGATCCCAAGGCCCAGCTGATGACCGAGGCCGAAATCAAGGCGGCCATCGACACCGCCCGCGCCATGGGCATGAAGGTCGCCGCCCACGGGCATGGCAAGGCAGCCATCGACATCGCCGTGCGTCTCGGGGCCGCCTCCATCGAGCACGGCACCTATGCCGACGATGAGAGCTGGCGACTGATGAAGGCTGCCGGGACCTATTTCGTGCCGACCCTGCTGACGACCCAGCGGCTGTACGACCTGGCGAAGACCTCGCCCGAAGCGCTCAATCCTTCCACCGTGGCCAAGGTTCTGGCCATGGGGCCGAGCCTCACCAAGCTGACCCGCGCCCACAGCGCCGGGGTCAAGATCGCCTTCGGCAGCGACACGGGGCTGGGCGAGAACCTGCAGGAGGCCGCCCTGATGGTCGAGGCCGGCATGACGCCGGCCGAGGTGATCCTGGCCGCCACCGCCAGCGCCGCCGACCTGATTGGCTCAACCGAGATCGGCGCCGTGCAGGCTGGTCGCTACGCCGACATCGTGGCCGTCGCCGGCGATCCCCTAAGCGATATCACCGAGTTGGAGCGCGTCCAGTTCGTGATGAAGGGCGGGGTGGTCTACAAGGCCGGCGGCGAGAACCTCTACGTTCCGATGGTGAATCCGTGACCGCGGTTTCCGTCGCCGAAACCGGCGAGCCCGGCGCCGCAAGGCCGACGATCCGCGGCTGGCTGATCGTGGCGGTCTCCCTGGTGGGAATCTCGGCCGGGCCGGCCGCCTTCGGCATCGCCTCACTCGGCCTGTTCATCGGGACCTTCGAGCAGCAGTTCGGCTGGGGCCGGGCGGAGATGAGCGCCGCGGCCTCGCTGATGATGCTGTGCTCGGCGGTCTCAATGCCCCTGGTGGGGCGCCTGGTGGACCGGTTCGGCGCGCGCCGCATGCTGATACCTTCGCTCGCGATCCTGGCCGCCTGCATGCTGGCCCTGACCCAGGTGACCCAGCTCTGGCACTTCATGGCCATCTATATCGCCATGGGTACGGTGGCGGCCGGCTCCAACAGCGTGGCCTATATGCGCGTCCTGGCCACCTGGTTCGACAAGTCCCGGGGCCTGGCCATCGGCATCGCCGGCAGCGGCACGGGATTCGGCTTCGCCTATGTGCCCCTGGTGGGCCAGGGCGCCATCTCACAGTTCGGCTGGCAGGGCGGCTATGTGGCGCTGGGCCTGATCCTGCTGTGCGTCGCCCTGCCCATGGTGGTCTTCCTGCTGCAGGAGCAGCCGGGCGCGCCGGCCGGGGAGAGGGCGGACGCCCCGCCCGCCGCCGCCTTGGGCGACACGCTGAAGCAGGCCATGGCCAAGCGCGACTTCTGGATGCTGATCGCCATCTTCGTCGTGCTCGCCTTCGTCCTCTATGGCCTGATCCCGCACATGGTCCCTCTGCTCGGCGACCGGGGCATGAGCCCGGAAGCCGCCGCCGGGGTCGCCTCGATCTTCGGCCTGGCCACCTTCGGGGGGCGGATCCTGATCGGCTTCCTGCTGGACAAGTTCGACGCCCGGCACATCGGCCTGGTGTTCTTCAGCCTCTCGGCGGTGGGCTTGGCCCTTTTGTGGGCGCCGCTGCCGGCCTGGGCGATGATCTTCCCAGCCCTTCTGTTGGGGGGCAGCCTGGGGGCCGAGGTGGACATGCTGGCCTATCTGGCCAGCCGCTATTTCGGCCTGAAGTGCTTCGCCCAGATCTTCGGCGTCCTGTTCGGGGCGGTGATGATCGCCATGGGGCTTGGCCCCGTCGCCTTCGGCTTCGTCTTCGACCTGACCGGCTCCTACCAGGCCATGCTGGCCGTAGGCGCAGGCCTTTGCCTGTTGGCCTCCAGCCTCGTTCTGACCCTGCGCCCCTATCAGGAGCGCCGCCGCGGCGGGCCGGTCTCGGTGACCTGAGCTTTCCTTGCGCGGCTCTCCCCGGTCGTCGCAGCGGAAAAGGAAGGGCCCGCGCCATCCCCTGGCGCGGGCCCTTTGTCGTTTCAGGCGTGAAGGCGGCGATCAGGCCGCGGCGTAGTCGGCCCTATCGCCCTCGATCTGCACCCGGAAGCCCGAGCGCTCGTGCGGGAAGTAGTCCCAGATCGCCAGGTGCTGGGTGCAGCGATTGTCCCAGAAGGCCACTGCATGGGGCGTCCAGCGGAAGCGCACCTGGAAGTAGGCGTTCTCTGCATGCTTGAAGAGGTAATGCAGGATGGCCTCGCTCTCGTCCTGCGGTACGTCGTTGATGTGGCAGGTGAAGCCGCGGTTGACGAACAGCAGCTTGCGGCCCGTGGCCGGATGGGTGCGGATCACCGGATGGACGGCCACCGGATACTTGCCGTCGGGGTCGAAACGACCAAAGGCCAGTTTGCCGTCATGGGTGGCGGTCAGCTTTTCCAGATAGGCCTTCATCGGCGCCGACAGGGCGTCATAGGCCGCATACATGCTGGAAAAGGCCGTATCGCCGCCCATCGGCGGCAGGGTGTGCAGATAGAGCACGCTGCCCATGGGCGGGACGGGCAGGCACGACATGTCGGTGTGCCACTCCTCGCCGGCCACATGCTTGGAGGTGGCGTCGGCGTGCAGCTTGCGCACCTCCGGGTGCTCGGGCAGGCCCTTCAGGGCATGGATCTGCAGCTCGCCGAAATACTGGCCGACCCTCTTGAGCGACTCAGGATCCAGGGGCTGGTCCCGGAAGAAGATCACGCCGTGATCGTGGAGGGCCTGACGAATGTCCGCGACCTGTTCGTCGCTCAGGGGCTGGGTCAGGTCGACGCCGGAAAGCTCGGCGCCGATGGTGGGGGTAAGCGGCTGGGCCTGGAGGGTCCTGTACGACATTGAAATCCCATTGATCGAAACAAGGTGCGCGAGCGCTGCGCCATCTGGAAGGAGGCGCGCCTCGGCTTCAAGATCATTGTATACAGTATCCCGTATTCCTTGTCAGGCGCCCGTTGAGGGGGCGCCGTTGCGGTGGGCGCATCTATGGCCTAGTCGAGGGACGGACTGATCTTGCGTCACTTAAGGGAATCCAGCGCCTTGCCGGGAAGTTCGCGAGCCGTCGCCCCGACCGAGCGCCTGCGCGACCAGGTCTATCGGCGCATGCGCGAAGAGCTGCAGTCGGGCCTGCTGGAGCCGGGCGCCCGGTTGGTGGAGCTGCAACTGGCCAAGGCCTATGGCGTCTCCCGCACCCCGGTGCGCGAGGTTCTGCTGCAACTGGCCCGGGAAGGCCTGCTGACTCCGCAGGAGCGGGGCTATCTGGTCCCGGTCGACACCCAGAAGGATGTGGTCGACCGGCTGGAGGTCCGCCGGCTGCTGGACGCCCGCATCGCCCGCCATGCGGCCCTGGAAGCCACCGAGGCCGAGATCGCCGCCCTGCGCAAAACCCTGGAGCGTCAGCGGGCCGCCCACGAGGCCGGCCGCGCCCGGGTCTTCGTCGAGCGCAACAGCGAGTTCCGCAGCGCCCTGCGCGAGGCCTGCCGCAACGCCCTGCTGCGGCGCTGCGCGGCCATGGTGGACGACGTCTTCCAGACCATGCGCGGGCGCCTGCACGAAACCGCCGCCAACCGCGAGCTGACGCTCGTCTGTGACGGCCGCATCCTGCAGGCCCTCGAGCAGCGCGACCCCGACGCCGCCGAGGCCGCCGTCGAAGCCTTCATCGACGCCCTCCTGGCCCACTTCGAAGCCGACCCGCCGCGGGTTTAGGGGCGGGGAATCAGCGAAGCCTGGCCAGCCAGACGGAACGTCCACCGCACTCCGGGTCCTCCGGCGTAAACCGGACCACCTCGAACCCTTGGTCCGCCAGGAGGGACCTGTATTCGGAGGGCTCGAGGCTGGCGTGATAGAGGGGCTCGCCCTCGAAGGCGCCGATCGCTTCGCCATGGGCCGGCCCGCTGTTGAACATCAGGGCGGCGTAGGGTCCGCAATGGCGCCGGAACACGTCGAACATGCGCCGCTGATCTTCGTGATCCAGGTGGAACAGGCTGTCCCAGGCGAGCACGCCGTCGAACCTCTGGCCCAGGTCCGTGAGGCGCATGTCCCCGACGCCCCAGGCGTGCTCGGGAAAGGCCGCTTCACAGACCGCGATCAGGTCAGCAGACCCATCGACGCCGGTCATTGCGCACCCTTGGCCGATCAAGTAGCGCGCGATCGGGCTTCCGGACCCGCAGCCGAGATCGAGCACGCGGCGGCCCTCCGGTAGCAGCCCCAGAAACCGGCCGAGCCAGACGCCTTCGGTCAGCCGGTCGCCGCGGTTGCGCACCCAGGCGGCTGCGTGGCGCTGGTAGAGGTCGATGACATCGCGCGCGCTGCTGTTCATGCCATCAGCCTAGCGACTTGGTTTCGACGCCTTCATGACAATCAAAGGTCCCTCACGCCTCCCGGGCGCGGACCATGTCGAGGGCGACGTCGACGATCATGTCTTCCTGGCCGCCGACCATGCGGCGGCGGCCGAGCTCGATGAGGATGGCGCGGGTGTCGAGGCCGTAGGTCTCGGCGGCCTTTTCGGCGTGGCGCAGGAAGCTGGAATAGACCCCAGCATAGCCCAGGCTGAGGGTCTCGCGGTCCACCCGGACGGGACGGTCCTGGATCGGTCGCACCAGGTCTTCGGCCGCGTCCATCAGCTTGAAGAGATCGCAACCGTGGTCCCAGCCATAGACATCGGCCGCGGCGATGAAGACCTCCAGCGGCGCATTGCCGGCCCCGGCGCCCATGCCGGCCAGCGATGCATCCACCCGGATGGCCCCGTTCTGGACCGCAGCGATAGAGTTGGCGACGCCCAGCGAGAGGTTGTGGTGGGCGTGGACGCCCCGCTCGGTCTCGGGGCGCAGCACGGAGTCATAGGCCTGCAGCCGTTCAGCCACGCCCTCCATGGTCAGGGCCCCGCCGGAATCGGTGACATAGACGCAGTGGGCGCCGTAGCTTTCCATCAGCAGGGCTTGGCTCGCCAGGGCCTCGGGCGCGCTCATATGGCTCATCATCAGGAAGCCGGAGACGTCCATGCCGAGGTTGCGGGCGGCTTCGATGTGCTGGCGCGAGACGTCGGCCTCGGTGCAGTGGGTGGCTACGCGAACCGAGCGGACGCCCAGCTCATAGGCGCGCTTGAGGTCATGCACCGTGCCGATGCCGGGCAGGAGCAGGGTGGTGAGGACGGCGTACTCCAGCACCTCGCCGACCGCCTCGATCCAGGCCCAGTCGGTGCAGGCGCCGAAGCCGTAGTTGAAGGACGAGCCCGACAGGCCATCCCCGTGGGAGACCTCGATGGCGTCCACCCGGGCCTCGTCCAGGGCGCGGGCGATGGCCCGGACCTGGTCCAGCCCATACTGGTGGCGGATGGCGTGCATGCCGTCGCGCAGGGTGACGTCCTGGATGTAGAGCTTGCGGGCGGGGGCGGGGGCGCTCATGCGGAAACTCCTGCGCCGCGGCGTTCCACGATGCGCTCGGCGGTGCGCAGGGCCGCCGAGGTCATGATGTCGAGATTGCCCGCATAGGCCGGCAGGTAGTGGGCCGCGCCCTCCACCTCGAGGAAGACGCTGACCTTGAGGCCGGTGAAGGCCTCGTCCATTTCTGGGATCAGCAGGCGGGCGTTGTCGGTGATGGGCTCGAACTGCACCGCCTGCTTCAGGCGATAGCCAGGCACATAGGTCTGCACCTCGGCGACCATCTCCAGGATGGAGGCCTCGATGGCGGCCGGATCGCCGCCCTCGCAGAGGCAATAGACCGTGTCGCGCATGATCAGCGGCGGCTCGGCCGGATTGAGCACGATGATCGCCTTGCCGCGCCGGGCGCCGCCGACCTGCTCGATGGCCCGCGAGGTGGTCTCGGTGAACTCATCAATGTTGGCCCGCGTCCCGGGGCCGGCGGATTTGGAGGCGATGGAGGCGACGATCTCGCCATAGATCACCGGGGAAACGCGGTTGACCGCCGCCACGATGGGAATGGTCGCCTGGCCGCCGCAGGTCACCATGTTGAGGTTCGGCTGTTCGAGATTGGCCTCGCCGTTCACTGGCGGGATCACATAGGGGCCGATGGCCGCCGGCGTCAGGTCGATCACCGTCTTGCCATGGGCGCGCAGCACCTGGTCATGCCGCTGGTGGGCGCTGGCCGAGGTGGCGTCGAAGACGATCTGGATGTCCTGGAATTCCGGCATGGCCACCAGGCCGTCGATGCCGCCGGCGGTGGTGGCCACGCCCATCCGCTGGGCCCGCTGCAGGCCATCGGAGGCCGGATCGACGCCGACCATGGCGCCCATGGCCAGGGTCTTGGACAGCCGCATGATCTTGATCATCAGGTCCGACCCGATATTGCCCGAGCCGATGATGGCCACCTTGACCGGCGAGGATGGGGACTCCACGGCGCTGCTCCTAAGGTTCACAGGCGCCCGAAGCGCCCTCAATTCGAGTGGCAATCTTGTCATACAATATTATAAGTCAAGGGCGCGCAGCGGAGTTTGAGAATGGCGAGCGACAAACGCATTGGATTGATCGGCCTTGGGGCGATCGGCCAGGAAATCATCGCCGCGGCCGGGCGCCTGGGCGAGGACGACAACGTCTGCGCGGTGCTGGTGCGACCAGGCCGCGAGGCCGCCGGGGTCCCTTGCGTCCATGACCTGGCGGGCCTGCTGGCGGCGTCCCCCGACGTGGTGCTGGAATGCGCCGGCCATGGCGCGGTGAGCGAATTCGGGGTCCAGGTCCTGGCGGCCGGCGTCGACCTGGTGGTCTCTTCTGTCGGCGCCCTGACGGACGCCGACCTGGCGCGGCGCCTGCTGGCCGCCGAGCAGGCCGGGGGCGGGCGGCTGCTGATTCCGGCTGGCGCGGTAGCGGGCCTCGACGGCCTCGTGGCCGCGAGCCTCGCAGGCTTGAGCGCCGTTACTTACAACTCCCACAAGCCGCCCCATGCCTGGCGAGCCACGCCCGCCGCGCAGGCCATCGATCTGGACGATCCGGCTGAGGAACAGGTCTTCTTCGAGGGCTCGGCCCGGGCGGCCGCGGCGGCCTATCCCAAGAACGCCAATGTCTCGGTGGCCGTCTCCCTGGCCGGGCTGGGGCTGGACCGTACCCGGGTGCGGCTGATCTCCTCGCGCAAGGTGACCGACCCCCTGGGCGTCATCACCGCAGAGGGCGACTTCGGTCGGTTCCTGTTCGAAGTGTTCGCGGTGGCCGCGCCGGACAACCCCAAGACCTCGGCCCTGACCGCCCACAGCCTGCTGCAATGCGCCCGGCTGGGCATCGGCCTGCCGGCTTCGCGCCTGCAGGCGGGCTTGTTTCCTGAGCCGTGACCGGGCCAAATCGCAGATAGGATTGTCGGACACGGAATCGCGACGCGGCGAACCAGAGGTCCGCGTGACAAGGGGCTGACTTGGAATACGAAGACCTGAGGATTGTCGATACGCCGTCGCTGGTGCGCGACCATGCGATCTCGAAGCTCCGCAACGCCATCAGCTCTGGCCTCTATCCCCCCGGGGCGCGTCTGGTGGAGCGGGAACTGTGCGAGGCCCTGGGGGTCAGCCGCACCTCGGTGCGCGAGGCCCTGCGCCAGTTGCAGTCCGAAAACCTGGTCGAGGTGGGCCGGCGGCGCAGCATCAATGTGGCGGTGATCACCGCCCAGGACGCCGCCGACATCTACATGATCCGGGAAATGCTGGAGACCCAGGCCATTCGCCGGTTCGTCGCCCTGTCCGACGACGCTGAGCGCAAGGCTCTGGCCGCTGTGCATAAGCGGCTGGTCAAGGCGCTCAGCAAGAACGACATGGCCCAGCTCTCGGCCATCGCCAGCGAGTTCTATGAGCGGGTGCTGATCGGGGCCAAGAGCCGGGTGATCTATGAGGTGGCCCGGCCCCTGCTGGCGCGGGTCAACTATCTGCGCATCCGCTCCATGGCCGAGCCCGGCCGGCTCGACGGCGGCCTCAAGGAATGGGACGCCATGATGGATGCAGTGCAGGCCGGCGACGCCGACCGCGCGGCCGAGGCCATGGCCGTCCACCTGCGCAACGCCCGGGCGGCCATCGTGGCGCGCCTGGAGGCCGATGAAAAAACCGCCACTTCATCGAAACGGAAGGCTGCTTCCTAGGCGCCAGTCAAACGGGCCTTCAGCTCCAATATCTAATATTGTCATACAAACTCGCGGTCGCTAGCGTCGCCCCTCTCAAGAGGAGTGCGCACCATGGCGTCTGGGTCGAACGTGATCGTGGTCGGGGCTGGCCCCGTGGGGACCATCGCCGCCTACGCTCTTCGCCGCCGGGGCGTGCCGGTGGTGCTGGTGGAAGCCTTGCTGGCGCCGGAGATCGACTGCCGCGCCGCCTCCTGCCATCCCCCGACCATCGCCATGCTGGCCGAGCTGGACCTGCTGGAGGCCGGCCTGGAGCAGGGCCTGGTCTCGCCGGTCTTCCACTATATGGACCGCCCGACCGGCCAGCGGATCGCCCGCTTCGACATCCGCGAAATGCAGATCCCGCCCGAGCACCCCTATGTGCTGCAGTGGGAGCAGTACAAGATTTCCGCCACCATCCTGGAGCGCCTGGAGGCAGATCCGGGCTGTCAGGTGATGATGGGCGCCCGCCTCACCGACATCATCCAGGACGCCGACAAGGTTCGCGCCGTGCTCGAAACCGCCGAGGGCGTGGTCGAGATCGAGGGCGACTATCTGGTCGGCTGCGACGGGGGCCGCAGCACGGTCCGCCGCCTGGCCGAGATCGAGTTCGAGGGCTTCACCTGGCCCGAGCGCTTCCTCAAGGTCGACACCCATTTCGACTTCATGTCCCTGCGGCCCGACCTCAGCAACCGCAACTACTTCTCCGATCCCGACGAGTGGATGAACCTGTTCAAGGCCCGCGGTCCGGATGGCGGCGGCCTGTGGCGGGCGGTCAGCCCGACCCTGCCCGAACAGACCGACGAGGAGCTTCTCTCGCCGGACGCCATCGAGGCCCGCCTGCAGAAGTTCTGCCCCAAGGACGGCCCCTATGAGATCGCCACGGTGGCGCTCTACCGGGTGCACCAGCGGGTGGCGGCGACCTTCAACAAGGGCCGGGTGCTGCTGGCCGGCGACGCGGCCCATGTGAACAACCCTGTGGGCGGCATGGGGATGAACGGCGGCATCCACGACGCGGTCAACCTGGCCGCCAAGCTGGACGACATCCTCAACGGCGGCGCTGAGGCCCAACCCCTGCTGGACCGCTACTCCCGCCAGCGGCGCAAGGCCCAGACCGATTTCGTCCAGGCCCAGAGCATCCAGAACAAGAAGACCCTCGGCGAAAAGGATCCACAGGCCCGGGCCCAGGGCCTGGAAGCCATCCGCCAGGCCGGCCTCGATCCCGACCTGCATGACGCCTTCATCGGCCGCGCCTGTCTGATCGACAGCGTCAAGGTCGCCGACGCCGTCCTCTAGCCTCTTAAGGAACACCGCCCATGTCCGTCGCCCGACATCCCCGTCCCGCTGAACTTGCCGACGCCTCCCTCGAAGACCTGATGGCCCGCTATGTGGCCAGGTTCGAAACTCGCACGCCCGACTGGAACGCCTTTTCCGACGCCAGCATCGAAGGCTATCGCCGCGCCCAGCACCGCTTCATCGGGGCTGGCGCCTCGGGCAAGCATGACGACGCCAGTGTGATCCCGGCCACCGGCTTTACCCTGTCGATCATGCTGGTGCCGCCAGGCCAGGGGAACGCCCCCCACACCCACGAGGTGGAGGAGGTGTTCTTCATCCTGCAGGGCCGCTGCGTGGTGTTCATCGAGGATGAGGAGGGCCGGCGCCTGTCGCAGGAGCTGGGTCCCTGGGAGATGATTTCGTGTCCGCCGGGCGTCATCCACGGCTATGTCAACGAGACCGAGGAGGACTGCTACCTGCAGGTGATGCTGGGCCGCGGGCGCCCGGAAACTGCGGGTTTCGCCGACGCCAGCCTGTTCGAGCGCCGGGACGCGCACCTGGGCGGCGGCTGATCCCGGCCGCTTGCGGCGCCAATGGCGGTATGGTCTGAGAAGGGCATGGAACCGACCGGCGCCAACCTACCCTCCATGAACCTCCGGCATATCGAGGTCTTCCACGCGGTCTATCGGGCGGGCTCGATCAGCGCTGCGGCCCGCGCCCTCTATGTGTCGCAACCCTCGGTCAGCAAGGTGCTGAAGCACGCCGAGGGGCGGCTGGGCTTTCCCCTGTTCCGGCTGGTCAAGGGCCGCCTGACCCCGACCGAGGAGGCCCACGCCCTTTTCCGCGACGTGGACGAGATCTACACCAAGATCGAGTCGCTGAAGGAGACGACCCGCAACCTGCTGAAGGGCGGCTCGGCCCATATCGGCCTGGCGGTGCTGCCGTCCCTGGGCCTCGGCGTCGCGCCACGGGCCGTCGCCCAGTTTCGCAAGAAGAATCCCGGCGTCACCTTCGGGCTGCAGACCCTGCATGACGAGGACGTGCTGCGCGCCCTCTATGAGCGCAAGGCCGACCTGGCGGTGGCCTATGACGCCCCGCGCCACCCCCGCCTGGCCCATACCCGCATCGGCACGGGCGAACTGGTGGTGCTCTACCGGCGCGAGTATCTGCCCGACGCGCCGCCCCGGGTCAGCCTCGACCGCTTCGCCGGCCACGAACTGATCAGCCTGACCGGAAGCGGCCCCGTGGGCGCCCTCTATGCCAGCGAGGTGGTGCAAGGAAAGCGCAGCGGTCCCGAAGGCATCGTCGTGCAGACCTATTACGTGGCCGCATCCCTGGTGCGCCATGGCGCGGGCGTGGCGATTGTCGATGAGTTCACCGCTCGGGAGAACCTCGGCCCTGATCTTGATTTCAGGCCCCTGGAGCATCCAGTAAGCTTTGGCGTCTATTGCATATACCTGGAAGATCGCCCGCTTTCCAAGATCGCCAAGGCGTTCGTGAATACGTTGAAGGCCGATATCCAGGACCAGCAGCAGGCGCATAACCCCGGGCTATAACACTCCTCTTTCTTTCGAGCTTCGCGCGCGCCCTGGTTGCGCGATGATTGCGCAACACCGCTGCGCCGGCCCGAAGTGAGGCATTATGATCCCGCCGCCCTACCTGCTCTATCTTGGGGACTCCCAGAACGAGCTTTCCGTGAAGACCTCCCGCGGGGTGGCTTACTGGCGTCCCGAATGGAGCCTGGGTGAGCACCGGGGTTCGGAGTGCACGGTCACCCTGAACCTGCCGCACCTGGACTTCGCCGAGGCCGCCGCCAAGGGCGCCAAGACCCTGATCATCGGCGTCGCAAACGCCGGCGGTGTGCTGGGCCCCAAGATCGTCTCCGACGCTGTGAAGGCTCTGGACGCCGGCCTGAACGTGGCCTCGGGCCTGCATGAGCGCCTGACCGAGCATCCCGAGATCGTCGCCGCCGCCCAGCGCAACGGCCTGTCCCTGTTCGATGTGCGCGAGCCGCCGAAGAAGATGGATGTCGGCAATGGCCGACCCCGCGCGGGCCATCGCCTGCTGACCGTCGGCACCGACTGCTCGGTCGGCAAGATGTACACGACCCTGGCCATCGAGCGGGAGATGCGCGGCCGCGGCCTGCGCGCCGACTTCCGCGCCACCGGCCAGACCGGCATCTTCATCGCCCAGTCCGGCGTGCCGATCGACGCGGTGATCGCCGACTTCATCTCCGGCGGCATCGAAGCCATCACCCCGGCCCGCACTGATGGCGGCTGGGACCTGGTCGAGGGGCAGGGCTCCCTGTTCCATCCGTCCTTCGCCGGTGTGTCGCTTGGCCTGCTGCACGGCGCCCAGCCGGACGCCATCGTGCTCTGCCACGAGCCTGGCCGGCCGCACATGCGCGGGATTCCTGGCCGCACCCTGCCGGACCTGAAGGCCTGCCTGGAGGCCAATCTCGCCTCGGCCGCCCTGACCAATCCGGGCGTGACGCCGGTGGGGATTGCGTTCAACACCTCCAACCTCGCCCCCGATGAGGCGCGCCGTCTCTGCGACGAGACCTCCGCGCGTTTCAACCTCCCTTGCCAGGACCCCGTCTCCATGGGCGTGGACCTGATCGTCGACAGGTTAGTTGAATGCTTCGCACCGTTGCAGTCCGAGCAGAGCGTTGGCCGTTAAGCACGCCCTTCCGCATCTCCCGCGGGGTCAAGACCGCCGCTGACGTGGTCGCCGTGACCCTGGTCCAGGACGGGCGGCAGGGCCGCGGCGAGGGCGTGCCCTACGCCCGCTACGGCGAAACCATCGAGTCGGTCCTGGAACAGGTGAACAGCCTGTCGACGGAACTGGCCAACGGGATGACGCGCGCGGACCTGGCCGGCCGGCTGGGTCCGGGCGCCGCCCGCAACGCTATCGACTGCGCCCTGTGGGATCTCGAAGCCCGCCTGGCCGGCCGTGCGGTCGCCGACACCCTCGGCCAGCCCCCGCTCCATCCCCTGGTGAGTGCGCTGACCGTGAGCCTGGATACCCCACAGGCGATGGGTGAGGCGGCCGCACGGATGACCGGCGTGACCCTGATCAAGGTCAAGGTCGACCGGAAGAATCCCGCCGCCTGCCTGGAGGCGGTCCGCGCCACCGCGCCGGACGCCGCCCTGATCGTCGATCCCAATGAGAGCTGGACGATCGAGACCCTGGCGCAGCTGCAGCCCGTTCTGCGGGACCTGAAGGTCGCCCTGATCGAACAGCCCCTCTCGGCCGACGAGGACAGCGACCTGCTGGGCTTCGAAAGCTGCGCCCCGATCTGCGCTGACGAGTCCTGCCATGTGTCCGCCGACCTGCCGGGGCTGAAGGACCGCTATCAGGTGGTCAATATCAAGCTCGACAAGACGGGCGGCCTGACCGAGGCTCTCGACCTGCTGACCGAGGCCCGGCGCATGGGCTTCGGGGTCATGGTCGGCTGCATGGTCTCGTCGTCCATGTCCATCGCGCCGGCCTTCCATGTGGCCCGACACGCCGACTTCGTCGATCTCGACGGCCCGACCTGGATTGCTGATGACTATGCCGGCGGCGCGGTCCAGCGTGGCGCTGAGCTGCTGCCGCCCGAGGCCCTTTGGGGCGTGCCTGACACCGCGACACCGGAGACCGAGGCCTGATCCCAAGGGGTCGCCGCGCCAAAGGATCGCCCGCCATTTCGTCCTGGAGATCTGCCGATGAGCGACCTCGCGCCTGAGCCCGCGACCCCCGCCACGCCCGACCGAAAGGGCGTCGGCGGCTTCGTCCGGCGCTACTGGCTCGAGGTCACCCTGTGGAAGCGGATCCTGCTGGGCCTGGTCCTGGGCACGATCCTCGGACTGGTGATCGGCGAGCAGGCCGTGGGCCTCAAGTGGATCGGCGACGTGTTCGTGCGGCTGATCCGCATGATCGTCACCCCGCTGGTCTTCTTCTCCATCGTTTCGGGCATCGCCGGCATGGGTGATGTGAAGCGGCTGGGCTCCATCGGCGCCAAGACGCTGTTCATGTACCTGGCCCTGACGGCTGTGGCGGTCTCGGTGGGGCTTTCGCTCGGGGTGCTCTTCCAGCCCGGCGCCGGCATGGATTTCGCCGGCACGATCCCCCAGGTGCTGGGCGAGGCGCCGACGCTCGGCGCCTATCTGATGAGTATCATCCCGCTCAATCCGTTCGCCGCCCTCACCAATGGCGACATTCCGGCGGTGATCTTCTTCGCCATCCTGATCGGCATGGGCGTGCTGATCATCGGCGAGCCGGCCGCGCCGGTCGCGCGGCTGTTCCAGATCGGTTCCGACATCATGCTCGTCCTGGTCCGGGTGATCATGGAGCTGGCGCCCTTCGGGGTTCTCGCCCTGGTGGCCTGGGTGATGGGGACCTCGGGACCGGAGACCTTCGTCCACGTCTTCCTGCTGGCCTGCGCCCTGGTGCTGGGCTGCGTGATCCAGAGCCTGATCGTCCACGGCGGCGTCATCGGCCTGATCGCCCGCCTGCCGGTGGTCCCGTTCTTCCGCGACATCGCCGATGCGGTGATCGTCGCCTTCTCCACCTCGTCCAGCGCAGCAGTCCTGCCCGTGGCCATGCGGGTGGCGGAGAAGAATCTGGGCGTCAGCCACACCGTGGCCTCCACCACCCTGCCGCTGGGGGCGACGCTGAGCATGGACGGCACAGCCCTCTATGTGGCGCTGCTGGCGGTGTTCTCGGCCCAGGCCTTCGGCGTCGACATGACGGTGGCCCAGTACTTCATGGTCGGTCTGGTCTGCGTGATCGTGGCCGTCGGCACAGCGCCGGTGCCCTCGGCCTCGCTGTTCATGCTGGCCGCCGTGCTGCAGGTCATCGGCCTGAGCGCCGAGCAGACCGCCCTGGTGGTCGGCTTCATCCTGCCCTTCGACCGTATCCTCGACATGACCCGCACCGTGCCCAACGCCACCAGCGACCTGGTGGTGGCCGTCACCGTGGCCAAGTGGGAAGGCGAGCTGGACGAGGTCGCCTACCGCGCCAAGCCGGTCGAGTAGGGGCGAGCCGCACCGGGCCTGGCTAGTTCGGGCTGTCCCAGACCGGCAGCAGCCGTTCCGCCCGCGTCCATCCGGACCGGCCATCGGCCAGCCTCACGCGCCGCCAGCCCAGATAGGCCTTGTCGACACGCCCCGCCGTGCCGCCCGCCAGCTGAATCTCGGCCTCTTCGGCCGGCGTGTCCACCGGCAGGGGGCGCAAGGGACCGGCGCCCCAAACCAGCACGGCCTTGTCGCTGGCCAGAACCCCATAGCCGCTCAGGGCCGTGGCGCTGATCAAGACGCCGACCGCCGCCACGCCCGCCAGGGTGAGCCCCGCCCGGGCGAGGTGGCGCCTTGGCCGGTAGCGGGCGTAGAGCGCGGCTGCGAGCCCCGCCGCTGCAACCCAGGCGAACCCGATCAGCAACCAACGCCAGGTCGCCGGCGAAGCCATGGCGATGGCCCGGCCGCGCCAGTCGCGGGGGCGAGGCACGCTGGCGCCGGGCTCCAGGCTGTAGCCGGCCTTGGCGCCGGTGGTCATCCAGAGCTGGCGGGTCCGGGGATCGGCGGGGTTGTGCACCCAGGCGATCGCCGCATGGCCGGCGGCCTCTTCCCACTGGTCCTGGGCGGCGAGCGCGATGGACAGGTTATGGCGGGCCCGCCAGTCGAGGGGCGCTTCGGCCACGCTCTGGCGCAGAGCCTCGGCCGTCATGTCCTGGGCCACGGCCTGGCCGCTCAACACCAACAGGGCGAGGCTCGCCATGGCGGCGGCGGGCAGCAGATTGCCGCGGCGCAGGGCCGTGGCCGGCTTGAAGGGCGGGGGCGGGCCAAGCGCGTCCAGGGCGGCCTGGGCGCGCTGTGTCCAGTCGTCAGCAAGCACGCCGGAGCGGGCGTAGAGGAACTGGTCGGCCTGCGCCCACAGGTCCCGCCATTGGGGATCGGGGAAGGCGTCAGGGGCCGGCGCCGCCAGGCCAAGGCGCCAGCGCAGGGCGGCGTCGGCCTGCCAGGCCCGCACCAGGCGCCGGCGCTCGGGCGTCTCGGGGTTCAGGGCCAGTCGGGACAGGGTGGCGGTCAGCCGGCGATGGGCGGCCCGGGGAATGCGATCGGGGTCGGTCTGGTGGGCGCGCCACAGGGCCAGCAGGCCCCACAGGGCCGCCAGCATGAGCGGGAGGGCCAACAGGGCGCCGATCCACAGGCCCCCGGTCGGCGGGGCCAGGGCCGAACCCTGGCCCTTCAGCATGGGGGGCAGGCGGGCCTCATCCTCGGCCTCATGGGGCGTCGTGTCTTCGGGCGGAAGCAGGTCGCCATTGGGGCCAGGCAGGACGTCCAGGGTGATCGCCTCTGCCCGCAGCCGCTCAAAGCGTCCGGCCTGCGGATCAAACACCACCATCTCGAAGTCGCTCAGCACATATTGGCCGGCCCGCTGGGGGATCAGCGTCACGGTCTCGCTCAGGTCCCGCTCGAACAGGCCCGCCCCCTCGGCCTCCTCAAGCTCGGGCGCGCCGACAACCTCGAAATCGCGGGAGACCTGGCGGGGGCTGAGGCCGCGAATGGCCGGCCAGTTGCCGGTCCCGGAGAGCGTGACCCGCCAGGTCAGGCTCTCGCCGACCCGGATCTCCTCGGCCTCGACCTCGGAGGTGACGGTGAACTGGCCGACAGCGCCGGTGAAGCCTTCCGGCGCAGGCGGCAGGGGGCGGATGTTGAAGAGGCCAGGCGCGCTCTGGATGGTGCGGGTTTCGGTGATGGCCCGCTGATACTCGTCCATGTCCACCACCCCGGTCTGCAGCCGCATGACCTGGCTGGCCGGTGCGACGCTGATCTCGCCAGGCTGCAGCGCCATGGCGCGGGTCTTGAATTCGATGACCGCCCGGGAGGCGCCCGGCGCAGGTGGGTTACGGAGCGCCGGCTCCCCCCAGGGCTCCGCGACCAGGGGCTCGGACGCCCATTCCAGCTCGCCCTCCAGATTGCCGAAGGTCGCCCAGTCCACCGTCCAGGCCAGGGTCAGGTCGAACACCTCCCCGGCCCACAGCGGCTTGTCGGGCGCCTCGAAGGCGCCGGTGACGCTCTGGCCCATGGCGGGGGCGGCCCACAGGGCGGCCAGGGCCATGAGCGCGGCGGCGGGCTTGAGCCTCACCATGTCTGGGCTCCCGGCGGCCGGGGCTCGGCTGTGGCGCTGCGCAGCCGCTGGAAAAGCTCGGCCGGGGAATCGGCGGCCCGCAGGCGGCGCAGTTCATCGAGGGGCTGGACGAGCGCCGGGTTGCTCCATTCGGACGGATCGTAGACGTCCTCCTGAGAGCCGCCGACATTCTGCAGGCCCTGCTCGCCGGCGGTGGGCTCCTGCTCGTCCTCCGGCGGTCCGTCGCCGCCGCTGTCGCGGGCGTCCTCGCCGGCCACAGGCTGCTGGCCCTGGGCGCCCATGGGCTCATTGGCCGGGTCGGCGGGACCGGGATCCTCCATGGGGACCGGCGGCGGCGGGACCAGCAGGCGCTCCAGCTTGGCCTCGATGGCCGCCCAGTCGGCGAGGTCGGGGTCCTGGGCGCGGCCGCGCCTGGCCGCCATCAAGCCGTCGCGCATGACGCCGTCCTCCAGGGCGTGGCCGTGGCCCCGGTGAATCTCGCCATAGCGGGTGGCCACCTCGGCGATACGCAGATGGTCGGGCGCGCCCAGCCGCGGCTTGGCGATCAGTTCTTCGGCCAGGTTGCGCATCTGCACCAGCGGGTCTTCTTCCCCCTGCAGGTCGGCCTCGGTCAGCAGGGGCGCCTGGGCCAGGGAGCGGTCCGGGGGCAGGAGGGCCAGCGCCAGCAGGCCGACCAGGGCCGCCTGCGCCACGGCCAGGGCGCGCCGTCGCCGCAACCTGGGCCGGGCGGGAACTTCCACCGCTGCGCTCCAGACGAGCAGGACGAGCGCCCCCAGAACAAACCAGGCGAACTGGTCGGCCTTGGCTGTGGGCCGGCCCTCGATGGCGCCGGCGCTGTCGGGCGGGGTGAGGCTCGCGGTGCGGACAAGCTCGGTCAGGCCGGCGGCCTCGGCCAGGGGAACCACTTGGCCCCCCGTCGCGCTGGCCAGGTCACTCAGGGCGGCCGGCGTCAGGCGGGAAACCACTGGCGCGCCTGAGGGCAGGGCCAGGGGCTGGCCATCCGGCCCCGGCGGCGTCGCGCCGGCCTCGGTCCCCAGGCCCACGGGGATGACCCGCACATGGCGGGCTCGCAGGTCGGCGAGCCGTTCGCGCCAAGCGCCGGGCTCGGCCTCGCCGTCGGTGAGGATCACCAGGACGCGGCCCTGGTCGGCGTCGCTGAAACTGGCCAGGGCGAGGTCGAGCAGGGCCGAAAAGTCGCTACCCGGGACCGGCATATGCTCAGGCGCCATCTGCGGCAGATAGGCCGACAGGATCGCCCGGTCCTCGCTGACCGGGGCCAGCAGGTGGGCCGTGCCCGCAAAGCCGATCAAGCCGATGCGCCGGTCGGGCAGATCGTCGGCCAGCCGGGTGGCGAGGCTGCGCGCCCGGGCGAGCCGGCTTGGCGATACATCGGCCGCCAGCATGCTGCGCGAGAGGTCCAGCGCAATGATCACCTCGCCGGGCGCCTGGTCGCCCTCAGCCGGGGGCGCCTGGCCCCATTGCGGTCGCGCCAGGGCGAGCACCAGCAGCAGAAGCGCCAACCAGAAGCGCCAGGCGACCCGCGCGCCCCCGCGTCGGCGATGATCGAAGCGCACCCGCCCCCCCGCGGCCACGCCCCGC
>NZ_JBALUY010000026.1:0-38628 GCF_036963605.1 Phenylobacterium sp.
CCCTCGCCCGCAACCTCCTGCGGCCCGTCGTCCCGGTCAAAAGGATTGAGACGGTTGATGGTCGAGCAGCTGCTGAGCGCAACCGCGCCGGCCAGCAGCACGGCGACCATCGGGAGACGGGAGGAGATCATTGCGAAGCGGAACCTTGCTGCTGCGACGCCTCATCGGAGGCCGCATCGTCAGAATCGGTGTCGGGAAGCGCCGCGGCGGCTTTCACCACCCCGGCCAGGGACGCCGCCGAACCGGAGTCGATCATCGCCCGGGCGGCCTGGGCCCGCTGACGGGCCAGGTCCGAAGCGCCGGGCATAAGGGCGATCACCCCGAAGTCTGTGCGCGCTTCATCCATCTCGCCCCCCATCAGCTTGGCGAAGGCCAGCGCCTCCAGCGCCTGGGCGCGATAGGGCCGGCCTTCCTCGGTCAGCGGCTGCAGGCGCGCCTGCATCTCGTCCAGGGGCGCGGTATCGAGGAGGGCGAAGGCGGATTTGAGGCGGGCGGCGTCGGCCAGGATCGGGTCTGGCGCCACCTGGGCGGCCTCGTCGAACAGTTCGACGGCCTCAGCGGTCTTGCGTTCGTTGATCCGCAGGCCGGCCTGCTGCATCAGCGCCATGGCCGCATAGCCCTTGGCGTTCCCCTCAGCGACCTCGGCGAAGCGCTGCTCGGCCTTGCCCATGTCGCCCGCCGCAAAGGCCTCGACACCCTCGGCATAGGTCTCCGAGGCCTCGCTGATGGTCCGGCTCTGCCATGCGCCCCAGCCCCAGATCGCCAGCGCGATGATGAGGGCCAGAGCGAGGGCGCCAAGCACCCAGGGAAGCGCGCGCAGGGCGAGCGTCTTGTAGCGGTCGGCGCGGAGTTGCTCCTCGACCTCTTCAAAAACGTCAGTCACGAATGGGGTACTCCGCGCTCAGGCGACGAAACAGAGGCGGCGAACCTATAGTGCAAGAGGTCCCGCCGCAACGGCGTGGCCAAGCCCTTGGTCGAGGGCCTGATCGAGGGCTTCGGCGAGGCCCGACTAAACGGCCTTGGCGAAGTAGATTTCCGCCGGGCCAGGGAATCGTCTGGCCCGGACATCCTGCGCGTAGGCGTCCACCGCCCGCAGGATTTCCCCGCGCAGATCGGCGTAACGCCGCACGAATTTCGGCGTCCAGTCGAACAGGCCCAGCATGTCGTCGGTGACCAGGATCTGGCCATCGCAGCCGGCCGAGGCGCCGATGCCGATGGTCGGCACGGACACCGCCTCGGTGATCTCCCGCGCCAGGCCCTCGGCGACGCCCTCGACCACCAGGGCGAAGGCCCCGGCGGCGGCCGTAGCCTTGGCCTCCTCGAGGATTCGGGCCCGCTCGTCGGCGCCCTTGCCCTTGGCCTTGAAGCCGCCGTCCACCAACACCGCCTGGGGCCGCAGGCCCACATGGCCCATCACCGGCACGCCGCGTTTCACCATGTAGTCGATGGTGTCGGCCACGGTGGGGCCGGATTCGACCTTCACCGCCTGGGCCCCGGTCTCCTTCATCAGCCGCGCAGCGTTAGCGTAGGCCTCCTGCGCCGAGCCTTCATAGGAGCCGAAGGGCATGTCGATCACGACCATGGCCCGGCGCGAACCCCGCATCACCGCCTGACCGTGCAGGATCATCATCTCAAGCGTCACGCCCACAGTATTGGGCAGGCCATGGACGACCATACCCACCGAGTCCCCCACCAGCAGCAGGTCGCAGGCCTCGTCCAGCAGTTCGGCCATGGGGGCCGTATAGGCGGTGAGACAGACGATGGGCGTCTTTCCCTTCCGCTCGGCGATGTCGGGCGCCGCTAGGCGCCGCACGGTCTCCTGGCGTTGGGCGGACAGGGTCAGATCTCCTCGATGATGCGGGTGAGCACAAAGCCCAGGGCGAGAACCGCCAGGCCGGCGGCCACCCAGATGGTCTCCACCCCCGCCGGGCGGCTGAACAGCCAGTCGGCCTGAGGCGCGATCTGGCGGACGCCCGTGGTCAGCACCCGCGCCGACTCGCTGGACGCCGCCTCGGCGCGGCTGAAGAGATTGGACATGATGAGCTGGCTGGCCCCGATGACTCCGCCGACGACCCCGGCCGATCCGATCAGCAGTCGGCGCGCCGCCCAGCCGCGGTCCAGGCGCCGCTGCACCCGGTCGGCGAAGCTTTCGGCGTCGACGACGACGTCCGGCGCGCGGGCGAACATCCGCTCCAGGGCGCGCTCGAATTCGACCTCAGCCATTGTCGCGGCGTCCCTCAACAGACTGATCCTCCGGCGCCAGGCGCGCCCTGAGTTTATCCAGACCACGTTTGACATGGGATTTGACCGTTCCCAACGGCAGGTTCAAGGCCTCAGCCGCCTCAGCATGAGACAGCCCGGCCCCATAGCAGAGGCTGACACAGAAACGTTCGCCCTCGTTCAGGCCCTTCAGCGCCTCGTCCAGGTCCATCCGCCCGCCCGGATCGGGATGGGCCGTCGACGCCTCGTCCTCGGCGCCGGCCGCGGCCAGGTCGCGAAGGCGCTTGGTGCGCTGCATGCGCCGCAGGCAGGCGCGGGCGGCGATCTTCTTCACCCAGCCGGCGAAGGCGCCCTCCCCGCGGAACTCCGAGATCGATTCAAAGGCCGAGATGAAGGCGTCCTGGGCCAGGTCGTCAGCCTCGCTCGCGCTGGCGCCCATTCTGCGCAGGAGGCCGCGAACGGCCGAACCGTGCCGACGGACGAGTTCGCCAAAGGCCTGCCGGTCGCCGGCAGCCGCGAGACTGGCCAGTTCGACGTCGTGCAGACTTGAGAGTCGGTGTCGTTCGGCGCGCGACATGGCTTTTCCCCAGCGCGCGCGATCAGGACCTGTCCTTGGCCACGAAGGACATGATCACGAAGGCCAGACCGATGAAGCCGGGGAAGGCCGCAATGCCCATGAAGATGTAGGTGGCGTCCGGCTCTTCAAACCCCAGGGCGTAGCCGAAGGCGGCCAGGCCGACCGCGACCCCCAGCCAGATGATGCCGGTGCGGAGGTCCCGCGAAGGTGAGGGCTTGGGCTTCACCTTCACATCCTGGGTCAGGGCCTGGATGAGCTCGGGGGGCAATTGCTGGCCCTTGTCGTAGGCGGCCTGGATCGTCTTGTGGAGCGCCGTCCGCTCCCGAGCCTTCAGGTAGCGGGGCACAACTATGATGGCCACGATCGCGCCGAACACGATCGCAGTCGTAAAGACACTGGAGATGATGCCAGCGATAGCGACGTCCATGAGAGTTTTCCTGTTTAGCGCAGCGGATGCTCTAGACCCGTTCGATCATAAGAGGCCGCGGCCGTCCCTTACAGATGCAAGCGCGGCCATGAAATCTTGGTCATGAACCGGGGCGGCCAGGGCTGCGGCCGGCCCCGTCAGCCGGCCCGCGACCGCCCGGCTTGGCCGCAGCGCGCATAAAAAATCATCAACCCGCGCCCCTCGAAACGATTCCGCCCCACCCTCTCAACCGCGGCGTTTACACCGCAGGATTTCTATGGTGCGCTCGCTCATCCTGATGGTTTTCGAATGTATTTGATCATTTTGGTTTGAATTCCTGCGCACGACACCGCGGGTCGACCAATCGAAGGCAAGACCTCAGGGGACGACAATCGACCGGCAGGCGCTCGAAGGCGCCGACGGTCAACAGTGAAACCACTTGGGGGATGACCACATGGCCGCCAGCCGCGCCCGATCTTTAACCGCACTCCTGCTCGCCACGGCCATGTGGCTGCCGGGCCTCGCCGCCCAGGCCGCCGCGCCGCCGGAGATGAAGGCCGCCGCCGTCGCAGGCGTCGAGGAGCGGGCCAAGCTGGCCCAGGAAATGGTCGACTCCATCTACAGCTTCGCCGAGCCGGGCTTCCAGGAATTCCGCACCTCGGAATATGTCACCGGCATTCTCGAGAAGAACGGTTTCAAGATTGAGCGCGGCGTCGCCGGCATCCCCACCGCCTGGACCGCTACCTGGGGTTCGGGCGGACCCAAGATCGCCCTGGGCAGCGATATTGACGCCCTGCTTGGCCTCTCGCAGGTCCCGGGCTCGGCCGAGATCAAGCCGCAGGTGCCCGGAGCGCCAGGCCATGGCGAAGGCCACAACTCGGGCATGCCGATGATGGTGGTCGCCGCCCTGGCGGCCAAGGAGGTCATGGAGGCCAACAACATCCCCGGCCAGCTCATGCTGTGGCCCGGTGTCGCCGAGGAGCTGCTGGCCACCAAGGCCTTCTATGTGCGCGAAGGGATGTTCGACGACGTCGACGCCAGCATCTTCAGCCACGTCAGCCGCGACTTCTCCACCGGCTGGGGCCCAGCCGGCAACAACGGCATGGTATCGGTCGAATACACCTTCCACGGCAAGACAGCCCACTCGGCCGGCGCGCCCTGGGCCGGACGCAGCGCGCTGGACGCCGTCGAGCTGATGAACGCGGCCTGGAACATGCGCCGCGAACATCTGCCGGTGACCCAGCGCTCGCACTATGTGATCACCAATGGCGGCGGCCAGCCCAACATCGTGCCCGGTGAAGCCAGCGTCTGGTACTATTTCCGTGAACAGGAGTTCGAGACCATCCGCGGCCTCTATGAGATCGGCAACCGCATCTCCGAAGCCGCCGCCATGGCCACCGACACCACGGTCGAGCGCCGCCTGCTGGGCTACGCCGCGCCGAACTACGGCAACAAGCCCCTGGCCGAGGCGGCCTACGCCAATATCCAGGCCGTCGGCATGCCCCAGTGGACCGAGGCCGACCAGGCCTTCGCCCGGGCCACCCAGGACGCCAACCACCTGACGGTGGAGCCGCTGGCGACGGAGGTGTCGCCGCTCTCCACGCCCGACGGCCGCGGCCCCTCCATGGGCGGCGGCTCGGACGATATCGGCGACATCATGTGGACCGTGCCGACCATCACGATCCGCTATCCGTCGAACATCCCCAACACCATCGGCCACCATGTGACCGCCGCCATCGGGATGGCCACGCCAATCGCCCACAAGGGCGTGGTGGTCGGGGCCAAGGCCGTGGCGATGACGGTGCTGGATCTGGTGACGACGCCGAGCCTAGTCACTGAGGCCAAGGACTACTTCCAGAACGTCCAGTTGAAGGACCAGAAGTACGACCCGGTCCTTACGGCCGAGGACACCCCCGGCGTTCACCTGAACACCAATATCATGGCTCAGATGCGGCCGAAGATGGAGCCGTTCTATTACGACCCATCCAAGTACGACACGTATCTGGAACAACTTGGGATCGCCTACCCCAATCTGCCGGCGAACTGAACGTCCCAAGACCTGCGTCTCGCGTTGATCCCCTTGGCGCGAGACGCTCCATATTCGAGAAGGGCCGGCCTCGCCGGCCCTTCTTTTTTGCCTTGCCGGCCTTCTTTACTTACCGCCCCTCGGGGCGATCCTGGAACACGATCGGGGGGGTCGACCGGCTGGTGACCTCGCGGATCACGAAGCTGCTGCGGATCCGCGAGACGTGCGGCAGCATGGACAGCTCCCGGCGATAGACCCGGTCATAGTCCTCGAAGGACTCGACGTTCAGCATGATCAGGAAGTCGGTGTCTCCGGACACAAAGCCGCAATATGAGACCGAGGGGCACTTCACCACCTCGCGTTCGAATTCATTGAGAGCGCGCTCGGCCTGAGAGCTCAGCTCGATCGCCACGAAGACCACCACACTGAACCCAAGCATCGGCAGGTTCAGGTCAGCCGAGTAGCTGAGCACCGCCTGGCGTTCCTCAAGTATCTTTCGCCGCCGAGCCACGGCTGTGCTCGAGAGATTGATCTTCTCACCCAGCCACACGTCGGAAGCCCGGCCATCGATCGACAGCTCTCTTAGAATTTGGAAGTCGATGGCGTCCAAGCCAACGTGTTCGAATTTCGACATGCAATCCCCGTTTCACTGCGCAATTCAGCGGCAGAACCACGAATTGAGCAGAAGATTCCTATATTCAATGTGCTCCACCAGCAATCGAAACTAATCTGTCCCTGCCGAGACAGCGGCCAGCGGGTGCAGATGGGTGTCGGCAGCTCTGGCCGCAAGAAACCGACGCATTGGAACAAATATAACTGGGGGTAGTCTCCATGTGTGGTCGATTTTACAGCAGGTCCGTGCGCCCACTATGGCGCAGCGAGTCCGATTTTTCGAATGGCGGCTTCCTCTGGCGTAGCAGCCCATGAGCCCTGACACGCATCTGCGGCGTCCCTAGGACACAGGCGTTCGCAGAAACCGCCCCCGAGCCTGGCAGATCGCCTCCCCGATCCGGCGCCCAGGGGCCTCCGACCGATCCGAAACAACAGGCGAGCCGGGCCGCCCGGCGCGTCTGGCAGGCGCTCGCCTCACTGGAGGGGCGAGCGTGACGGCTCCTCACGCCCCTGCGGCGGGTGGACGCCAAGCTAGAAGAGTTGAGAACCGCAATGAGCCAACTGTCACTCTCACGTCCCTCTCGCCGCCTCCGCCACTACGCCCTGGCCACGGCCAGCGCCGCCGCCCTGATGGCCCAGGCCGCGCCCGCCCTCGCCCAGATGGCGCCCAGCGCCGAACTGGAAGAAGTCGTCGTCACCGGATCGCGCATCGTTCGCGACGGCTTTGACGCGCCCACGCCTGTGAACGTGCTGGGCTCAGCTGAAATCCTCGCCGAGGCGCCGGCCAATATCGCCGACTTCGTCAACACCCTGCCGTCGGTGGCCGGTTCGGTGACCGCATCGAGCTCGTCGGGCTCGCTGAGCAACGGCCAGGCCGGCATCAGCGCGCTGAACCTGCGGGCTCTAGGTACGGGTCGCACCCTGGTCCTGTTCGACGGACAGCGCTCGGTGGTCTCGGCCGCCACGGGCCAGGTCGACACCAACACATTCCCACAATCCCTGATCTCCCGGGTGGAAGTGGTGACCGGGGGCGCCTCGTCGGCCTACGGGTCGGACGCGGTCGGCGGCGTCGTGAACTTCATCCTCGACAAGACCTATACCGGCCTGAAGATGACCGCCGAATACGGCGAGACCACCTATGGCGACGGGGAAAACTGGAAGTACAATTTCACGGCCGGCTCGCCCTTCGCCGACGGCCGTGGCCACATCCTGCTCAGCGCCGAAACCGTCAGCCAGACCGGCATCCATGGCGAAAGCCGCGACTGGAACACCAACGGCCATTTCGCGATCCGCAACACCGACACCTCGGCGGGGGCGCCTTTTTACATTGTGGCCGATCAGGTGGGGATCTCAGCCTACACCCCAGGTGGCCTGATCACCTCCGGACCCCTTCGCGGCACCTATTTCGGCGTCAATGGCCAGGTCAGCCAGCTCGCCTACGGCGCCGTGTCGGGCCAGTGGATGGTCGGCGGCGACTGGGAGTACGCCTCCTCGGGCATGAACGGGAGCAACTCCTTGCTGCCTGATGAGGACCGCGACAGCTTCTTCGGGCGGATCAGCTATGAGCTGACCCCGAACATCAATGTCTTCGCTCAGGCCTCGTACGCCTATTATGAGGGCTTGAGCTACTACATCCAGCCGACCAATACGGGCGTCACCATCCGCTCAGACAACGCCTTCCTGCCGCAATCGGTGCGTGACCAGATGACGGCGCAAGGCCTGACCTCCTTCGTCATGGGATCAAGCAATGCCGACCTGCCGAAGTCGGGCAGCAACAACATCCGCGAGACCTCGCGCTTTGTGGTCGGCGCCGACGGCGACTTCAGCCTGCTGGGCCGCGACTTTGGCTGGGACGCCTACTATCAGCATGGGGTCACCGAAACCCAGGAAGAGCTGACGCCGACCTGGAACAACGCCAATCTGGCGCTGGCCACGGACGCGGTGGTGCACCCCACCACCGGCCAGATCGTCTGCCGCTCAACCCTGACCAGTCCGACCAACGGCTGCGTGCCGCTGAACCGCTTCGGCATCGGCGTCGCCAGCCAGGAGGCCATCGACTATGTGCTGGGCCAACCCCTGCGCAACCAGGAGTTCGTCCAGGACGTGGTGGCGGTGAACTTCACCACCGACTTCGCCGGATGGGCCGGCCCGATCGACATCGCCTTCGGCGGAGAATGGCGCAATGAGACCATGGATGGGGAGGTCGATGCGCAGTACCAGTCCGGCTGGAAGTACGGGAACTACAAGGTCACCACTGGCGAGTACGACGTGGTCGAGGGCTATATCGAAACCCTGGTCCCGATCTTCGAGGGCCTCGATTTCAACGGCGCGGCCCGATACACGCGCTACAGCACGTCGGGCGGCGTCACCACCTGGAAGGCGGGCCTGACCTACACGCCGATCCCGGACATCACCCTGCGCGCCTCGGCCTCCCGGGACATCCGGGCGGCGAACATGAGCGAGCTGTTCGACGCCGGCACCGCACGCAGCAACGCGGTCTCCATCAACGGCGTGTCCACCGCCTTCGTCCAGAACCTGCAGGGCAATGTCGATGTCCAGCCGGAGGTGGCCGATGGTCTCGGCCTGGGCGTCGTCTTCCAACCCAGCTTCCTGCCTGGCTTCGCCGCCTCCGTTGACTACTATGAGATCAAGGTCGAGGGGGTGATCGACTTCGTCACCGCCCAGCAATCGGCCGACTTCTGTTTGCTCAATAACGTCCAGCGATACTGCAACAATCTCCGCTACGAGAACGGGCAACTCGCCTTCATCGATCTATACTACGAGAACCTGAACAGCCTGAGCGCCAAGGGTCTGGACATCGAGGCGTCCTACAGGACCTCGCTCGACGCCTATATTCCGGGCGCGGCTGGCGACCTGAGCCTGCGGGCCATGGCGACCCACTACATGGAGAACGTCACGGACAATGGCGTCACCGCCATCGATCTGGCGGGCTCCAATGTGGGTTCTACGCCGGACTGGGTTTACCGGGTCACGGCGGCCTACAACCTTGATCCCGTCAGCTTCAATGTCACGGCGCGCGGTGTCAGCGACGGGGTGATCAGCAACGCCTATACCGAGTGCGCGAGCGCCTGCCCGACGCTGGCGCCGCCCTATTACACGATCAACGACAACCACATCGACGGCGCCCTCTATTTCGACGCCTCGGCGACCTATGCCTTCGACATCGGCCAGAGTGCGGCCAGCGGCGAGGCCTACATCTCGATCAAGAACCTCTTCAACAACGAACCGCCCCTGACGGCCAACCCTGCCGCCCTGGGCGCTGAAAACACCGTCGGCTATCTGCAGACCAATCGCAGCCTCTATGATGTTCTGGGCCGCACCTTCCGGGTCGGGATGCGGCTGGCCTTCTAAGCCCTCCAGCAGCATCCTGATGCGCGGCGCGTCGGTCTTAGGGCCGGCGCGCCGTCGCTGTTTTGAGGCGACGGGCGTCCCGGCTTGGCTATAACCCGTAACACCGGTGTGGCGCTCTGCAGCGCACCCAAGCCAAGGCCCGCGATGAGACATCTGAAACGCTATCTGCCCCTGGCGATCCTGGTGATCGGCGTGATCGCGGTGTTCGCCAGCGGCGTGACCCGCCATCTCAATCTCGAAGCCCTGCAGACCCATGAGGCGGCCCTGCGCGTCATGGTGGCCGACAACCTGGTGGTCGCCCTGGCCGCCTTCATCGGGATCTACGCCCTCTCCACAGCCCTCAGCGTTCCCGGCGCCGTGATCCTGACCCTGGCCGGCGGCTATCTGTTCGGAACCTGGGTGGGCGGCGCGGCCACCGTGGTCGGCGCGACCCTGGGCGCCATCGCCGTCTTCTATGCGGTCCGTACGTCCCTCGGCGCCGCCCTGCGGGACAAGGCCGAGGCCTCGGGCGGGCGGCTGAAGGCGATCATGGACGGCGTCGAGGCCGGGGCCTTCGGCTACATCCTGACCCTGCGCCTGATCCCGCTGGCGCCCTTCTGGCTGGTCAATGTGGCCGCCGCCCTGGCTCACGCGCCGTTGCGGGCCTACGCCCTGGCCACCCTGATCGGCATCATGCCCGCCACCTTCATCTACAGCGGGATCGGCGCAGGCGTCGGCGAGCTGCTGGCGCGGGACGAGGCGCCGGACCTCGGCGTGATCTTCCAGCCGGCCATCTTCCTGCCGCTGGTGGCGCTAGGCCTGCTGTCGCTGGGGGCCACCATCTTCCAACGCCTGCGGGCCCGTTCGGGGAAGACGCTGTGAGCACCTCCATCAAGGCCGACATGGTCGTCATCGGCGCGGGGTCGGGCGGCCTGTCCGTCGCCGCAGGCGCGGCCCAGCTCGGGCTCAAGGTCGTGCTGTTCGAAAAGGGCGAGATGGGCGGCGACTGCCTCAACTATGGCTGCGTCCCCTCCAAGGCCCTGATCGCCGCAGCCACCGCGGCCCATGAGATGCGAACGCCCAACCATCTGGGGATCAACACGGTCGAAGTCGCCGTCGATTTCCCGCAGGTCATGGCTCACGTGCGCGCCGCCATCGCCACCATCGCGCCCCACGACAGCCAGGACCGTTTCGAGGGCCTGGGGGTGAAGGTGGTGCGCGAGGCCGCACGGTTCGTCGACGGACGCACCGTGGCCAGCGACAGCGTCACGGTGCGGGCGCGCAAGATCTTCATCGCCACAGGGTCCCGCGCGGCGGTCCCCCCTATTCCCGGCCTGTCGGAGGTCCCCTTCCTCACCAATGAGACCCTGTTCGACCTGGACGTCCTGCCCACCCGACTGATCATACTGGGCGGCGGCCCCATCGGCGTGGAGCTCGGCCAGGCCTTCCGCCGCCTGGGCTCCGAGGTGGTGATCGTCGAGGCTGACCGTCTGCTCGGACGTGAAGATCCCGCCGCCGCCGCTACGGTCCTGGATCAACTCACTGCCGATGGCGTGACCCTCATGGCCGGCCGCAAGGCCGTGCGGGTCGAGCCCGGCCCAACCCTCATCGTCGAGGGCGCAGCGGGCGAGGAGAAGATCACCGGCTCGCACCTGCTGGTCGCGGTCGGTCGCCAGCCGTCGCTGGCCGGCCTGGACCTCGAAAAGGCCGGCGTCGAACGCAACGCCCACGGCGTGGTGACCGACAAGAGCCTGCGCACCAGCAACCGCCGCATCTATGCCGTGGGTGACGCCGCCGGCCGCGGCCAGTTCACCCATCTGGCCGGCGCTCACGCAGGGCTGGTGGTGCGTCGGGCCATCTTTGGCCTGCCGGTGAACGCCGACACCCTGCAGGTCCCCCGCGTCACCTATTCCGATCCCGAACTGGCGGCCATCGGCCTTGGCGAAGCCGAGGCGCGCCAGGCGCACGGGGACGATATCCGCGTGGAGATCGTCGAGTTCGCCGGCAACGACCGGGCCATCGCCGAGGGCGATGTGCGGGGCTTCGGCAAGCTGATCACCACGGCCAAGGGCAAGATTCTCGGGGTGACCCTGGTCGGGCGCCACGCCGGCGATCACATCCAGCTCTGGGCTCTGGCCATGTCTGCGGGCCTGAAGCTCAGCCAGGTCACCGGCATGATCGCCCCCTATCCGACCCGGGGAGAGATCAACAAGCGGCTGGCCGGCCAGTGGTACACGCCGGCCCTCTTCTCAAACCGCACCCGCAAGGTCGTCGCCCTGCTCAAGCACCTGGCCTGAGGCGACCGGCCCGGGCGACAAACCCCAGGTCCAGGCGGCGCTTCAGCCACAGGGCGGCGCGACCATGGGTCCACAGGCTCCCGCGCATGGCCAGGCCGGTCCCGTCGCCGAGATCCATGATCGACAGCCAGCGGGCCTGGGGGCGGTAGAGCGTAAGCGGCGCATCCGTCGCCCTGGCGATCAGATTGGCCAGCAGGACCGGCGCGGCGCGCACGCCAAACACGCCGGCCGCGGGCCGCTCGGCCCTGTCGATGGCCGCGCAGTCGCCCGCAGCGAACACCCGCTCATCGGCCACCGACTGCATCTGAGGCGACACGACCAAGCGCCCGTCGCCCCCGACCGGCAGGCCCAACGCGCCGATCAGCGGCGGCGCCTCCAGACCGGTAGCCAGCACCAGGGCGTCGCAGGGAAGGCTGCGCCCATCCGCCAACTGGCAGGTGGAGGACGTCCGAGCTAGCACCTCTCCGGGCTCGAAGATGACGCCGCGCCCTTCGAGCAACTGCCTCAGATGGCGGCCGGCGCGCCCTGGCGCCCAGGATGCCGCCACGTCGCCGACCAGGCGGATACGCGGCGCAAGTCCATGGCGGGCGGCGAGACCGGCCAGGGCCGCGGCGACCTCGAAGCCGGTCTGCCCGGCGCCGGCGATGACCGCCTGCGGCGACTCCGACCGGCACGTCATCTCCGCCTCCAGCCAGGACTTCAAGGCGAACAGATTGTCTAGGGGCTTGACCGGCCAGACCCCCGGCTGGCGGGCCAGGCCGCGCGGATCGCGCGAGACGCTGCCAATGTTGAAGGAGATGAGATCAAAGGCCTGCGGCGCGCCCTCGGCCAGGATCAGACGCCGACCGGCAAGATCGACGGCGCTGACCTGCGTCGGATGGTGTTCCACGCGCGCGGCCTTCGCCAAGGCGGCCACGTCGAGGCCCGCCGCCTCTCTCCCGACCGCGCCCGACAGCACCCCTGTCGCCAGGCCGGAATAGTCGAACCGCGCAGGCGCCACGAGAACAGGATCCAGCCCCGCGGCGCGCAGTGTTCCCGCATGGGCCAGCAGATGAAGATGGGCGTGGCCAGCCCCAACGAGGACGAGCCGCATCAAGCGCCAGCCCGCCTTGCGTCAGTCCTCGCCTAGGCGGTCTTCCACATCGTCGAGATAGTCCTCGATGCGTTCGGCGTTGGCTCCCAGATCGCTCAGCCCCACCCGCGAGGTCGAACGCATGTCGATCAGGCTGCCGCCACCCGGCGCAGGGCGAACCCGCACGGCCACGTCATCCTTGAAGCCGAACCAGAAGGTCTCCGCCGTGGCTTCGATCGCCCCGGAGGCCGGCTCGGCCCCAACCAGGGTCCAGCCCTGGGCCTCGACCTCTGCCTGGGCTGCGGCGAAGGCGTCAGTCGGGGGCGCCGCCACGGTCAGGGTGCGAACCTCGGGATAGGCCTCCCGACCGATCTGCCCCAGGGTCTTGCCCTCAAGCGCGGCGAAGCGCGGCCCCTGATAGGCGGGCAGGCTGGTGATCGGCGCCGACAACTGCGCCACCGGGTTGGCGCCTTCGCCATCCCGCACCGCCAGCAGAGCCGGCGAATAGGTGGGCGGGTCGTCGATATTGGTCGCGACATCGTGGATCGGCGGGATGTCGGCCGACTGACCTCGTATCCAGAACAGGTAGCCGAGGCCCAGAGCCGGGATCAGCAGGGCGATCAGCGCAGCCTGCCAACCCCTGCGCGGCGCCCGCGCCAGGGTGATGACCAGGGCCACCAGCCCCAGAATCGCCGTCCCGATCAGGATTCGCGGCCCCCACTGGATGATCATCACACCAAGACCGGTCCGCCACGACCAGAGGCCGAACTTGGTGCCCAGGGCCGCGGCCATGAACCAGACCGGAACCAGCAGCGACAGAATCAGCGCGACTCGCGCCAGCATCGTTCTCATCAGCCCAGCCCTTGATCGAATGGCGAAGGCGCAACCGTTCCACGAACCTGGGCCATAGGCTAGTGGCGCATTTGAAACCGGCGAGCCTTGTGCTTCGAATAGGTCTAGCAGGACCCTTGAACCGACAGCCCGCCGGGAGACCGATGACCCGCACCGCGACTTCGCCCTTCGCCACCCACCGCGGCGCAGCGCCGCCCGGGCGTTTCGTGAATCCGGCGATCACGGCGGATGGTTCGGCGCGCGCCACCGTGCCCCTGACCGCCCTGGAGACCCTCTGGTTCAACACCGGCACGCTCTGCAACATCGCCTGCGCCAACTGCTATATCGAGAGCTCGCCCACCAACGACGCCCTGGCCTATTTGCGGGCGGACGACGTGGCGCGCTATCTGGACGAAATCGCCCGCTCGGGGCTGGCGACCCGGGAGATCGGCTTCACCGGCGGCGAGCCGTTCATGAACCCGGACATCCTGGCGATGCTGGAACAGGCCCTGGCCGCCGGCTTCCAGGTGCTCGTGCTGACCAACGCCATGCGACCCATGACGCGCTGGGGCCAGCGATTGGCGGATCTCGCCAGCGCCTATCGCGACCAGTTGACCTTCCGGGTGAGCCTCGACCATCACACCCAGGCTCTGCACGACTCCGAGCGCGGCCAGGGCTCCTGGGAGAAGGCCTGGGAGGGGCTGGACTGGCTGCGTGACCAGGGCCTTCGCATCGCGATCGCCGGCCGACGGCTGATCGACGAGCCAGAGACGGAAGCCCGCAGCGCCTATGGCGTGCTGTTCGCCGCACGAGGCCTGGACGTGGCGGCCGACAACCCCAGCGCCCTGGTGATGTTTCCCGAGATGGAGGCCGACGCTGAAGTTCCCGAGATCACAGAGGCTTGCTGGGGAATCCTAAATCGAAATCCAACTGAGATGATGTGCGCCACCAGCCGAATGGTGGTCCGCCGCAAGGGCGCGCCCCGCGCAGCCGTCGTCGCCTGCACGCTCACGCCCTACGACCCCCAGTTCGAGCTGGGGGAAAACCTGGAGCAGGCCGCCGTCAGCGTGTCTCTCAACCATCCGTTCTGCGCGCAGTTCTGCGTGCTGGGCGGGGCGAGCTGCAGCGCCGGATGAGCGACCTGGCCGACCTGGCGGTCGTCATCCCCACCTTGAACGCGGCTCCCCGTCTGGCCGCGACCCTGTCCGCCCTGCCGCGGGTGGGGCAGGTGATCGTTGTCGATGGCGGCTCCACCGACGACACGGCGCAGATCGCGACGCGCCATGGCGCCCATCTCGTGACCTCGCCGCCCGGCCGCGGTCGGCAGCTCGCAGCCGGCGCCGCGGCGGCGACATCCCCATGGCTGCTGTTTCTGCACGCCGACACACAGCTCGACGCCGAGGCCTGGACGGCGGCGCGCCGCCATCTCGCCGAGCCGGCGGGTCCCGATCGTGCAGGCGTCTTCCATCTGCGGCTGGACGACACCGCCTGGCCAGCGCGCCTTCTGGAGCTTGGCGTAAGGCTGCGAGTCACCCTCCTCGCCCTGCCCTATGGCGACCAGGGCCTGCTGATCTCGCGCCGGCTCTATGACGAGGTGGGCGGCTTCGCGCCCCTCCCCCTGATGGAGGATGTCGATCTTGTGCGCCGCCTCGGACGCGGGCGGCTGACGTCCCTGGGCGGCAAGGCGACCACCTCGGCCGAACGGTGGCGCAGGCGAGGCTGGCTGCGCCAGACCCTGACCAATCTGCGCTGCCTTGGCCTGTATCTAGCCGGCGTTTCTCCTGAGCGGATCGCCAGGATCTATGGCCGCTGAGCGTGCACGGCGCCATCTGGTGATCTTCGCCCGCCAGCCCCGCTATGGCGTGGGCAAGCGGCGGCTGGCCCAGGACGTCGGGAACCTCGCGGCCCTGCGGTTTTCCCGCAGCGCCCTGGCCGAACTGGTGCGCCGGCTTGGCCGTGATCCGCACTGGACCCTCTGGCTGGCCATCACCCCAGACCGCCCCACGGCCTGGGTCCGCCAGGGCCATCCCATCGGACAGGGCAAGGGCGATCTTGGCGAGCGCCTCACCCGCGTCGCCCGTGCGCTGCCGCCGGGCCCGGTGGTGATCCTCGGGGCCGATACGCCGGGCGTGACCCGCACCGATGTGACCAGGGCATTTCACCACCTGGGAAGCCACGCCGCCGTGCTGGGGCCGGCCCGCGATGGCGGCTACTGGTTGATCGGCCTGCGCCGGGCGCCCCGCGACCCCGTCCCCTTCACTGGCATTCGCTGGTCCACAGAGCACACCCTGGCCGACACGCTGACGAGCCTTGCGGGTCACCCTGTCGCGGAGCTTCAGATGCGCGAGGACGTGGATGACGGTCCGGCCCTGAGACGCGCGCTCAGGCGTCGGCGGCTGGTTTGAACTTCCGCGGGCAGATCGCCGCCAGCTTTTCGACCCGTTCCGGCGCCCACAGGGCCGGGTCGGTGATGATGGCCTGATCGAGGCCAGTGTCGATGGGCGATGGCGCCCGAACCTCCGGCAGTCCCAAGGCCAGGGCCGCGATCATCTGGCGGGCCGTGTCGGCGTTGCTGAGCAGCACCTCCAGCACATTGGTCACCTCGACATGGGCGGTGGCTTCGCGCCAGCAGTCATAGTCGGTGACCATGCAGACATTGGCGTAGGGGAGCTCGGCCTCCCGCGCCAGCCGGGCCTCCGGCATGGCGGTCATGCCGATCACCGAACAGCCCCAGCTGCGATAAAGGTGGCTCTCGGCGCGGGTGGAAAACTGCGGCCCCTCCATGGCCAGATAGGTCCCACCTTCGACCGTGGGCGCACCGGCCGCCCGCGCCGCATCCGCCGCCGCCGCCGACAGCCGCGGGCAGACCGGATCTGCCATGGAGACGTGGGCCACCAGGCCTGAACCGAAGAAGGAGGCCGGCCGCGACACGGTCCGGTCTATATACTGATCCGCCACCACGAAGGTCCCCGGCGGCAGCTCTTCGCGCAGAGAGCCGACGGCCGAGACCGACAGCACATCCGTGCAGCCGGCGCGCTTGAGCACGTCGATATTGGCCCTGGCGTTCAACTCGCCCGGCGGAATGCGATGGCCGCGACCGTGACGGGGCAGGAAGACCAGGCGCACGCCCTCGAGTTCGCCGGCGATCAGTTCATCGGACGGTGCCCCCCAGGGCGACTCGATGCTGAGGCGCCGACGGTTGCGGAGGCCGTCGAGCTCATAGAGCCCCGAACCGCCGATCACGCCCAAGGTCCACTGTTTCATCGCCGTCCCCGATCACGCTGGCCCTGACCAAGCCGCCAGCTGGCCTAGCCAAGGACGCCGCCCCTGTCGACCGCGCCCGATTGGGCCGGGGCGCCATTCTCTTCGGAACGGACTGCCGCCAAGCTTGTTGTCTCTGATCAGGTTGAATTCTCGCGGCAGGAGGGGGCGTGGACGAGACAACACAATCCGGCCTTGGGAACATCCCCTATTGCGGGCCGCCGCCCGCTCCCAACGGGCTATGGGCGGACTGGAATCTCGACCCCGCCGTCCTGGCCATGCTCGGGCTCTGCGCCGTCTGGTATTTCACACAAGCTGCGGTGGGCCGCGGCCAAAGGGCGGCCTTTGTCGGCGGACTGGCCGTTCTCGTCATCGCTTTCGTCTCCCCGCTCTGCGCCTTGAGCACCTCGCTGTTTTCGGCCCGCATCGCCCATCACATGCTGATGGTCGCGGTCGCGGCGCCCCTGCTGGCCATGGCTGCGCCCCGACAGCTGCCGGGCGGCTGGCTCACCGGCGCGGGACTTGCTCACATGGTCATCCTCTGGGTCTGGCATGCGCCGATGGCCTATGGCTGGGCCCTTGAGGCCACGGCGACCTACTGGCTGATGGAGCTCAGCCTGCTGGCCAGCGCCATCGCGTTCTGGAGCACGGTCTGGTCCCGTCGGGCCGAACCGCCCGCCGTCATCGTCGCCCTGATCCTCACCATGGCGCAGATGGGCCTGCTGGCGGCCCTGATCACCTTCGCCCAGGCGCCGCTCTATGCTCCTCATCTCCTGACCACCCGGGCCTGGGGGCTGAGCCCCCTGGAGGACCAGCAGCTGGCCGGCCTGATCATGTGGGCGCCCGGCGCCCTGCCCTATTTCGCCGCCGTCCTTTGGCTTGCGGCGCGCTGGCTGCACGGCCTGGAGAGAGACGAGGCTTCGGCGTGGCCTGGCTGAAATTCCTGCACATCTCTGCCCTGCTGGTCTGGGCTGCGGGCCTGGTCTACCTGCCCGGCCTGCTTCTAGCCCACCGCGGCGTGACCAATCGCGAGGACTTCATCCGCATTCGTAACGCCAGCCGCTTCAGCTACAACGCCATCGCCTCCCCGGCCGCCGTCGTCGCCATTGGGGCCGGCACGGCGCTGCTGCTCCTGGCCCCTGGCGTGCTGCAGGGGTGGATGTTCCTGAAGCTGGCGCTGGTCGGTCTGCTGGTGATGGCGCACGTCCAGTACGGCTTTGTGCTGACCGCGCTGTCGGAACGCGACAGCCGGCCGCCACGCCGCCGATTGCTCGCCGTCTGGGCCGCGGTGTTCGTGGCGATCCTGGGCATTCTCTGGCTGGTGCTGGAAAAGCCGTTCCTGGGCGTCAGCGCCCTGCCGGCCTGGCTGCTGGAGCCGGGCGGTCTTCAGTCGCTGCTTTCGGACACGCCGATCTGATGCTCGAATACCAGCTTACCGCCGTGCCAGCCCGCGAGACCGACAAACACCAGGCCAAGGCCCGAAAGGAAAAGGCCCCAGGGCAGCACGGCCGCCTCGCGGTCGAACAACCGCAGGCCCCAGTTGGCGGCGATCACGCTCAGCAGCATCATGGCGGCGACCGCATGACTCCAGGGCTCGGAGCTGCGCCGGATGCCCCGCGAGACCAGCAGTTCGGCCGTGCCGCTGAGGGCGGCTGTCGCGCCCATGGCGAACCCCCAGCCGCTCGTCCAGAGGCCGACCCGGGCGAAGAAGGGATCGGCCGACCACCAGTAGAAGAGATCGGCGCCAAGGGTGGCGCAGACCAACGCGATCGGAAAGGTCACCAGCATGACGTGGATCGGGTGGCCGGCGAGCTGGATGCTCGACTGCACGCGGTCCTCAAATGGATCTCGCGATCGATCCTGCTTCAAGCTGGCCTCCTCCGTCGTCCCCATAGGAGCCGAACGCTGCGGCCCTGCCAAGGGTTCGGCCTGACAGTCACGCTTTTGCTGGCCGGCTGCGACACGCCGTTGTCCACCCTGGCGCCGGCCGGCGACTCTGCGACCGCGATCGCCGTCCTCTGGTGGGTGATGCTGGCCGGGGCGACGATCATCTTTGTCGGCGTGCTCGGAGCGGCGGTCTATCCGCTGATCCGCCGCCGCACCGACGTCGCCCTCCCTGAGAGGGCCATGCTGGTCGGGGGCGGGTTGATCTTTCCCGCCGTCGTGCTGCTGGCTCTGCTGGTCGCCGCCCTGCTGGTGGGTGATCGGCTGAGTCCACGCGGGGAGCCGGACATCCTGAAGATCGAGGCGGTCGCCGAACGCTGGGCCTGGACCTTCCACTACCCCGATGGCCGCACGCCGACGCAAGATGTTCTGCATGTGCCAACCGGCGCGCCGTTCGAGGTCCATGTCACCAGCCGCGACGTGATCCACAGCTTCTGGCTGCCCCGGCTGGGGGGCAAGATCGACGCTATCCCGGGCCAGGTGAACATCATCCGCCTGCAGGTCGCCGAGCCTGGCGTCTATCGCGGCCAGTGCGCCGAGTTCTGCGGCGTCGGCCATGCCGCCATGAGCTTCACCCTGCAGGCCCACGCCCCGGAAGACATCCCATGACAGACGCCCGCCATCCGCCGGCGATGTCCGCCATCGCCCGTCACAAGGCCCTGGAGCGCATCTGGGGCACGCCGAAGGGCTGGGGGGCGCTGTCGGCGGTCAACCATTCCACCGTCGGCCTGCGCTTCATCGTCACCTCGCTCACCTTTTTCCTGATCGGCGGCGTGCTGGCCATGCTGATCCGGGCGCAGCTGGCGGGGCCTGAAACCGACTTTCTGAGCGCGGCGGCCTACGGCCAGGTCTTCACCATGCACGGCACGGTGATGATGTTCCTGTTCGCCATTCCCCTGATCGAGGGGCTGGCCCTCTACATGCTGCCGAAGCTGCTGGGCGCCCGGGACCTGGCCTTCCCCCGGCTCAGCGCCTTTGGCTACTGGTGCTACCTGTTCGGGGGCTCGATGCTGATCCTGGCCCTGCTGGCGGGTGTGGCGCCCGACAGCGGGTGGTTCATGTACACCCCCCTGTCCTCCAAGCCGTTTTCGCCCGGCATCAATTCCGATGTCTGGCTGGTGGGCGTGACCTTCGTCGAGGTCTCGGCAGTCTGCGCGGCGGTGGAATTCATGACCACGGTCCTGAAGATCCGCACCGGCGGCATGGCCCTGCACCGTATGCCGATCATGGTCTGGTACCTCTGGGTGACCGCCGCCATGATGCTGTTCGGCTTCCCGCCCCTGATCCTGGGCAGCGTGCTGCTGGAGATGGAGCGCGCCTTCGACTGGCCGTTCTTCGATCCGTCCCGCGGCGGCAGCCCGCTGCTCTGGCAGCACCTGTTCTGGCTGTTCGGCCACCCCGAGGTCTACATCATCTTCCTGCCCGGAGCCGGGATCATCTCCACCGTCCTGCCGGTCTTCACCGGCCGCAAGCTGGTGGGCTATTCCTGGATCGTGGTGGCGCTGATCGCACTGGGCTTCATCAGCTTCGGCATCTGGGCCCACCACATGTTTGCGACCGGCATTCCGTACCTGTCCCTGGCCTTCTTCTCGGCCGCCAGCACCCTGGTGGTGATCCCCACGGCGGTGCAGATCTTCGCCTGGCTGGCCACCTTGCTCAGCGGCCGACCGCGCATGACCCTGTCGATGCTTTACTTCTACGGCTTCCTGTCGACCTTCGTGATCGGCGGACTGACCGGCGTGATGGTCGCCGTCGTGCCCTTCGACTGGCAGGCCCACGACACCCACTTCGTGGTGGCCCACCTGCACTATGTCCTGGTCGGCGGTTTCATCTTTCCGGTGCTGGCGGCGATCTATTACTGGCTGCCGCACGTCTCGGGCCGCAAGCACCTGGAGGGGCTGGGGCGCACCGCCTTCGGTCTCATCTTCCTGGGCTTCAACGCCGCCTTCCTGCCCATGCATCTGACCGGCCTGCTCGGCATGCCGCGACGGGTCTATACCTATGGCGGCGACCTGGGCTGGAACCTGCTCAATCTGGTCAGCTCGATCTCGTCCTTCGTGTTGGCCATCGGCTTCGCCCTGGTGCTGGTCGATGTGATCCAGGTGGCGCGCTTTGGCCGCCGCACACGACGCAATCCCTGGAACGCCGGCACCCTGGAATGGGCCATGCCCACGCCGCCACCCGCCTACAATATCGGCTCTCAGCCTGAGGTCGGCGACCGCGACCCCCTGCACGAAGACAGGGATCTGCCCGCGGCCATGGCCCGGGGCGAAGGCTATCTGGGCGAACCCCGCAACGGCTGGCGCGAAACCCTGGGCGTCAACATGCTGACCGGCAAGCCCGAGCAGGTCGTGCTGCTGCCCGGTCCCACCTTCATGCCTCTGTGGACTGCGCTCGCCACCGGCCTCTTTTTCGTGAGCTTCCTCTTCAAGCTCTATCCGGTCTCCGCCCTGGCCTTCGTGCTGATCGTCGCCTGCGTCTGGCGCTGGATGTGGGACTCCGGTTTGCGGCAGGACGCAGAGCCCGTCGCCATCGGACGCGGCCAGACCGCTCCCCCGCACGCCACCACGGCCGACCCGCCCACCCTGTGGGGCATGGTCTTCACCCTCATGGCCAATGGCGTGCTTTTCGGAGCGCTGGTGTTCGGTTATCTCTTCCTCTGGGTCGTCGCCCCCAACTGGCCGCCGCCGGACCTTCTGAGCCGCGAGCCGGTCACGCCGCTCCTGCTGATCGCCAGCGTCGCGTGCGGGCTCTGGGCGGTCTCGCGGGCCGCCCGCGCCAACGCCCTTGACGAGCGGGGCTCCAGCCAGGCCGGCCTGTTGATTTCGGCGGGGGCAGGGCTTGGGGTGGCGCTGGCCGCGCTCGCGACGCCGGTCTTCACCGCGCCATCACCGACCGTCCATGCCTATGGCGCGGCTGTGAGCTTCATCAGCGGCTATGTGGCCTTCCATGGGCTGATCGCCGCCCTCCTCAGCACCTATGCCTGGGCTCGCGCCCGGCATGGCTGGGTGTCGATCCAGCGGCGGGTGGAGTTCGCGACGCTTCGCCTTTGGTGGCTCTATCTCGCCGCCGTCGTGGGGATCAGTCTCGCCCTCCTCCATGGTCCGGTCTGGCTGTCATGATCCCGCCCGCCCGCAACTTCTGGCGTCTCGTCCTCCTAGTAGCCGCCTTCATGATCTGGAGTCTCGCCTTCATCGCCCTCTACGGGGTTCATGGCGTCGCCTGCGCCGCAGGCTGGGCCAGCGCCCAGGACCCGTGGCCCCTGCGCCTGACACTGATCGGCGTCTGGGTCGTCATGACCGCCGGCGCCGGCGTCTTCGCAGTCTGGACCATGAAGCGGCCCGCCGAAGACCGGCCAGCCCAGCGGTTTCTTAGAAGCGCCACCCTGGCGACAGCTGTGATCGGCGTCGTGGCCACCGCCTGGCTCGGTGCGCCGCTGTTCCTGGTGCGCATCTGCGCCTGACGGAACTCCTGGCCTCTTCGTCCGTTGGCGGGGGGCAGCAAAAATTCTGAAGGAGGGGGAGCATGCCCGCGACCCGCGGCCCTGCGATGTGGGGCGTCATGGCGTTAGGCGCCATCTTTGCGCTTATCGGTCTTGTGCTCGCCGGCGGCGGCGCCTGGCTCCTCGCCCTGGGCGGCTCACCCTACTACCTCCTGGCGGGCCTTGGCTTGCTGGCCTCGGGCTTCTTCCTGATCAGACAAGATGTCACCGGCGTCTGGATCTATGTGGCCGTCTGGGTCGCCACCCTGATCTGGGCTCTATGGGAAGTCGGGCTCAATGGCTGGGCGCTGCTGCCCCGGGTCTTCGCCCCCTCGGTTCTGCTGGTTCTGGCGCTCCTGGCGATCTGGCCCTTGAGACCGCAGCGCCAGGGCCGCACCCTCGCCCTCGGCGGCCTGGCCGCCTTCGCCATCGTCGCGATCGTCGGGGGCGTGGTGATCGGCTTGGCCAATCGCCCCGACGCCGCCGCGCCTCTCCCACAACAGACCGCCGCGACCATGGGCGAGCCCTCTCGACTCGACGTGGGCGCCGACTGGCCGGCCTATGGCGGGACCTATAGCAGCCGCCGCTATTCGCCCCTGACCCAGATCACCCCGGACAATGTCGGGCGGCTGGAGCGCGCCTGGGTGTTCGAGACCGGTGACCTGCCGGCCCCGGGAGCCGAGAACAAATACGGCGCCGAAACCACACCCCTGAAGGTCGGAAACACCCTCTATCTTTGCTCGGCCAAGAACATCCTGTTCGCGCTGGACGCCCGCACGGGCCGCCAGATCTGGCGGCATGACCCCGGGGTCAGTGATGATTGGATTCCGTACACAGCCGCCTGCCGCGGGGTCGTCTACTACGAGGCCCCCGATGCTGATCCTGAGGCCCCGTGTGCGACCCGGATCATCGAAGGCACGCTGGACGGCCGCATTGTCGCCGTCGACGCGCGCACGGGCGCGCCCTGCGCCGGCTTCGGCCGGAATGGCCAGGCCGATATCAAGGTCGGCATGGGAGACATCGTGCCGGGAATGGTGTCGATCACCTCCCCGCCGGTCATCGTTCAGGATGTCATCGTCACAGGACACCAGGTCCTGGACGGTCAGAAGCGCTCGGCGCCCTCCGGCGTGATCCAGGGCTTTGACGCCGTCACTGGCGAACTGCGCTGGGCTTGGGACATGACCCGCCCCGACCTGACGGGCCGCCCGCCTGAAGGCGACACCTACACCCGTGGCACGCCGAACATGTGGACCACGGCCACCGGCGACGAGACCCTGGGCCTCGTTTACCTGCCCATGGGCAATTCCGCCGTCGACTACTGGTCGAGCGACCGCGCGCCGGAGGCCAATCGCTATTCGACAGCCCTGGTGGCGCTCGACGTCAATACCGGGCGTCCGGCCTGGGCCTTCCAGACCGTGCACATGGATGTGTGGGATTATGATCTGGGATCGCAGGCCACCCTGGTGGACTATCCTACCGCGGGCGGCGTCGTGCCCGCTCTTCTCCTGCCCAGCAAGCAGGGCGACCTCTATGTGCTGGACCGCCGCACCGGCCAGCCGTTGACGCCGGTTGAGAGCCGTCCGGTTCCACAGGGCGGCGTCGAGCCTGCACAACGCTCGCCCACCCAGCCCTTCTCCGGCTACCACACCCTGGCTAGGCGGGAGCTCGCCGAGAAGGACATGTGGGGCATGTCGCCCATCGACCAGATGGCCTGCCGCATCCAGTTCCGGAAGGCGAGCTACAAGGGAATCTATACCCCGCCTACGGTCGATCAGCGTTGGATCCAGTATCCCGGCTACAATGGCGGCTCAGACTGGGGCGGCATCGCCGTTGATCCGCAACGCGGCGTCATCATCGCCAACTACAACGACATGCCCAACTACAACCGCCTGGTCCCCCGCGAAGAGGCCAATGAAAAGGGCTGGGTCCCCCACGGCGAGCCAACCCCGGCCAAGGCCCGCGGCGGCAGCCTGGCCGAAGGCGCCGGCGATCCGCAGATGGGCGCGCCCTATGCCATCGACGTGAACGCCGGCTGGCGGATGCCTTTCACCGGTCTGCTCTGCAAGCAGCCGCCCTATGGGGGGATCCGGGCCATCGACATGCGCAGCGGCGAAACCCTGTGGGACCGCCCCCTGGGCACGGCCCGCAAGAACGGGCCCTTCGGCATTCCGTCCATGCTGCCCCTACAGATCGGCACGCCAAACAATGGCGGCGCCGTGGTGACCGCAGGCGGGCTTATCTTCATCGCCGCAGCCACCGACGACCTGATCCGGGCCATCGACATGGAGACCGGCGAAACCGTCTGGCAGGACGCCCTGCCCGGCGGCGGCCAGGCCACGCCCATGACCTATGAGATCGATGGTCGGCAGTACCTGGTGATCATGGCCGGCGGCCACCACTTCATGGAGACCCCGGTCAATGACGACCTGATCGCCTACGCCCTGCCCCAGGATCGCTGAGGCGACAACGTCAGGCCGGTCGAGGCCAGCCGGCCATGGCCTGATCGACGATACGAAGCAGCTTGTCGCGTCCGGCGCCATCCTTGGCCAGGGTCGACATGCCCTGGACCACGGCGAAGACATGGCCCGCCAGAGCCTCGGCGTCGCAGTGGCCCGGCGCACGGCCCGCACGGATATCGTCCTCGATACGGGCGCGCAACGCGGCCTCGATGCGCCGACGGATCTCCGCCAGTTCCTCACGAACCTCGGCGGCGACCGCCGAGCTGCTGACAAGCGAGCTGGCCAACAAGCAGCCGGGCGGGGTGTTTTCACCCGTGTCGCCCAGCGCCGCGGCGGTCAGAAGCACGCGCGCCGCCTCGCGCCCGGTCTCGGCCTCGTTAATCGTCTGGACAACGGCGGTCGCACCGCCCCCCAGGTAGCGATCCACCGCCTTCAGAAACAGGCGGCGCTTATCACCAAACGCCCCATAGAGACTGGGTGGCGTGATCCCCATGGCCTGGGTCAGTTCCGCGACCGAGGTCGCCTCGTAGCCGTGCCGCCAGAACAGATGCATCGCCGCGTCCAGGGCGGCCTCGCGATCAAACGACAGGGGCCGTCCCGTGCGGCGACGGGCCGGCGCCGATAGCGTATCTGGCGACCGTTGTTCCATAGTGATCGATATATAACGGTTGACCCACGCCGGCAATGGCGACTATGGCTTTCGTATCGATCACTAGGATTTATAGCGCCATGGCCCTGACAGATTATCGAAACCTGGGCCGATCGGGCCTCGTCGTCAGCCCGCTGGCCTTAGGGACCATGACCTTCGGCGTCGAACGCTGGGGGATGGCGCGGCCTGAAGCCGCGGCGGTTTTCGACGCCTATGTCGAGGCCGGCGGAAACCTCGTGGACACGGCTGATGTCTATGCCGGCGGGCGCAGCGAAGAGATGCTGGGCGCGATCATCGCCGAGCGGGGCATACGCGAGCGGCTGGTCATCGCCACCAAGTCGGGCTTTGCCACGGGCTCAGGGCCGCAAGCCGGCGGCAATGGGGCCACGCACATTCACGCTGCGCTGGAGGGGTCTCTGCGCCGCCTAGGCGTCGACTATATCGACCTCTACTGGATCCATGTCTGGGACTCGCTGACCCCGCCCGAGGAACTGCTGGAGACCATGTCGGGGCTCGTGAGGGCGGGCAAGATTCGCTACTGGGGACTGTCCAACACCCCGGCCTGGTACGTCGCCAAGCTCGCCACCCTGGCGGCGGTCCGCGGGGCGCCGGCTCCCATCGCGCTGCAGTACTTCTATTCTCTCGTGAGCCGCGAGGTCGAGGCCGAGCACCTGCCGCTCGCGCGCCATATGGGACTCGGCATGATGCCTTGGAGCCCGCTGGCCTATGGCCTCCTGACGGGGAAATATGATCGTGCGGCGGTCGAGGCGGCGGCCCCTCGCGCCGGCGGGCTTCCAGACAAGGCCGGCGACAACCAAGGCCGCGCCGAAGACGACAAGCGTCTCGATGGGGCCAACCCGTTTGGCGACTCCCTGTTCACCGAGCGCAACTGGCGGATCGTCGAGGCCCTGAAAGGGGTAGCCCAGGACCTGGGCGAGCCCCCTGCCCGCGTCGCCTTGGCCTGGGTGCTGTCGAGGCCCGGGGTGGATACAGCGCTGATGGGCGTCAGCCGGCCGTCACAGGTAAAGGAGAACATCTCCGCCACTGATCTGCGCCTTCCGGCCGAACAGATCGCAGCTCTGGACGCCGCCAGCACGCCCGACGCCGCCATGATCTATGGCCTGTTCACCCCGGAAGCCCGGCAGAACCTGGTGTTCGGCGGCGCTTCCGTCACGGCCCGCGGCTAGACCGCCAGCACCTCTATTCCCACTCGATGGTGCCGGGGGGCTTTGAGGTCACGTCGTAGACGACGCGATTCACGCCGCGGACCTCGTTGATGATCCGGGTGGCCGCCTTGGCCAGCACGTCCCACGGGAATTCGAAGAAGTCGGCGGTCATGCCGTCGGTCGAGGTGACCGCGCGCAGGGCGCAGACATTCTCATAGGTGCGGGCGTCGCCCATGACGCCCACGGTCTTCACCGGCAGCAGAACGGCGAAGGCCTGCCAGATGGAGTCATAGAGCCCGGCCTTGCGGATCTCGTCCAGATAGATGGCGTCGGCCTGCTGCAGGACGGCGACCGCCTCGGGCGTGATCTCGCCGGGAATGCGGATGGCCAGGCCCGGTCCCGGGAACGGGTGCCGGCCGACGAAGGCTGGCGGCAGGCCAAGCTCGACGCCCAGGGCGCGGACCTCGTCCTTGAACAGCTCGCGCAGGGGCTCCACCAGCTTGAGCTTCATATAGTCGGGCAGGCCGCCGACATTGTGGTGGCTCTTGATCACCGCCGAGGGTCCGCCGCGGGCCGAGACGCTCTCGATCACGTCCGGATAGAGCGTGCCCTGGGCCAGGAAGGCGGCGCCTTCGATCTTGGCGGCCTCGCGGTCGAACACCTCGACGAACAGTCGCCCGATGGTCTTGCGCTTGGTTTCCGGGTCGGTGACGCCGGCCAACTCGCCCAGGAACTGCTCGCCAGCGTCCACATGGATCAGCGGGATGTTGTAGTGGTCGCGGAACATGGTCACGACCTGCTCGGCCTCGTTGTGACGCAGGAGACCAGTATCGACGAAGACGCAGGTCAGCTGGTCGCCGATGGCCTCGTGGATCAGCACCGCAGCCACCGAGGAATCCACCCCGCCGGAGAGGCCGCAAATCACCTTGCCCTCGCCGACCTGATCGCGGATGCGCTCGACCATCTCCTGGCGGAACGAGGCCATGGTCCAGTCGCCGGACAGGCCGGCGATCTTGTGGGTGAAGTTGCGCAGGATCAGCGCGCCGCGGGGCGTGTGGGCCACCTCGGGGTGGAACTGAATGCCGTAAAAGCGCCGGCCCTCATCGGCGATCACCGCGAAGGGCGAGCCCTCAGACGCCGCCACCACATGGAAGCCCTGCGGGATGGCGGTGATCTTGTCCCCGTGGCTCATCCAGACGGTTTCCTTGGCGCCGACGCCGCCCAGGCCGTCCAGCAGCGGGCTTTCCCGCTCGATCAGGATCTCGGCGCGGCCGAACTCCCGGTGATGACCGCTCTCTACCGCCCCGCCCAGCTTGGCGCACATGTGCATCTCGCCGTAGCAGATGCCCAGCACCGGCACGCCGAGCTCGAAGACCCGCGGCGTGACCTTTGGGCTCTCGTCCTCATGGGCGCTGGCCGGGCCACCGGACAGGATCACCGCCTTGGGGGCGAAGACGTCGAGCATGTCCTCGATCTTGTCGTAGGGATGAATCTCGCAATAGACGCCGTTCTCGCGCAGGCGCCGCGCGATCAGCTGGGTCACCTGGCTGCCGAAATCGACGATCAGGACGCGTTCGTGGTTGGGTTCGAGAAGTTCGGTCATGTCAGGGGGCCTTGGGCGGAGGGCCGTGAAAATGGTGTCGGATCATCGCATGCGTTCCAGCACGGCGACGAAGAAGCCATCGGTCTGGGCGCCCGCAGGCGTCAGACGCAGATAGCCCTGCGGCGTGAGAAAGGCGCTGAGTTCGGGACGGTCGGTGGCGGGCAGGACGACAAAGCCGCCCTCCTGGCGGGCGAGGAAGGCTGCGACCCGATCCTCGTCCTCCTGCGGCAGGATCGAACAGGTGACATAGATCAGCCGGCCGCCGACCTTGGCGAAGGTCGCGCCGGTGTCCAGCACCGCGTCCTGGTCGGCCATGCGGCGCTCCAGGGCCTCGGGGCTCAGGCGCCACTTGGTGTCGGGGTGTCGGCGCCAGGAGCCCGAGCCGGAACAGGGGGCGTCGATGAACACCACATCCATCCTGCCTTCCAGCCCGGCCAGGGGCTCAGGGTTCACTGGCGAACGGACCTGCAGGTTGCGAACGCCGGCGCGGTCGCCGCGGCGGATGGTGTCTGTGAGGCGCCGGGCGTCGGAGTCGTAAGCGTAGATCTGGCCGGTGTTGCCCATGGCCGAGGCCAGGGCCAGCGTCTTGCCGCCGCCGCCGGCGCAGAGGTCGAGAACCTGCCGGCCCTTCACCTCGCCGGCGCAGGTCGCCGCGATCTGCGAGCCCAGGTCCTGGACCTCGAACCAGCCCTTGGAGAAGGCGGGAATGGTCTCCACGGCGCCGGCGCGGCGCGCGGGATCAGGCGCCGGCAGGCGGATGGCGCCCTCCAGCAGCTCGACCGTCTCGGGGCCGAGGGACGCAAGCGCCTTCAGGGCGCGCGCCGTGTCGGTCTTCAACAGGTTGACCCGCAGGTCCACCGGCGCGCGCTCGGCCAGGGCCTGGGCTTCTTTGACGCGGCGCTCGCCGAAGGCGCGGCCGAAATCCTCGTCCAGCCAGTCGGGATAGTCGCCGCGCACCGGATCGGGCGCGGCGGTCAGGTCAGCCGGCGACTCCAGGGCGGCGGCCTCGGCCTCAGTGAGCGCGCCCGGGCCATGTTCGGCGTCGGCGCAGGCCTCGGCGACCGCGCGGCTGGTCCAGTCCCACTCGAACTTCAGCGCGCCGATGGCCGCGGCCCGGTTGCTGTCGGCCCCCATGCGCCAGGCCAGGGAGCGCCGCTTGCGCAGAACGTCGAGCACCAGGCCCGAGACAAAGGCGCGATCCTTCGAGCCCGCGAACCGCGACCGCTCGCCCCAGCTCTTCAGGGCCAGGCGCACAGGGCGGTGACGGGTCTCGATATCGTCCAGAACCTCGATGGCCGCAGCCAGGCGTCCGCCGTCACGCAAAGGCTCGCCTCACAGGAAAATCGCCGCCACGACGAGGATCAGGCCGATCATCGCCGCGAACCACGCCAGACTGCGCACCAGGGGAACCCCCGCCGCATAGAGGGGCACGTAGAGGGCGCGGCCCGCCACATAGAGCACGCTGCCCCACAGGGTCAGGTCCCCGAGCTTGCCGCCCAGATAGGCCACGATCACGGCGGCGGCGAAGAAGGGGAAGGTCTCCAGGAAGTTGCGCAGCGCCCGGTCGAGCCGCGCAGCCACGCCATCGATGGGCCGCGCTTCATCGCGGGGTCCGGCGGCCCACTTCAACCCCTGCTGGCGTCGCGCCGCAGCCGCGCCCCAGAGGAGCTGGATGAGGCCGATAACCACGGCTGCCGCCAGGAGCTGAAGTTCCACCGCCATCGCCATGGGCTCAGATCCCGCTCGGATAGTTCGGCGCCTCGCGGGTGATCATCACGTCGTGGACGTGGCTTTCACGCAGGCCCGCCCCGGTGATGCGGATGAACTTGGCCCGCTCGCGGAACTGGGCCAGATCGCCCGCGCCCACATAGCCCATGGCCGCGCGCAGGCCACCGACCATCTGGTGGACGATGGGCGCCAGGGGGCCCTTGAACGGCACCTGTCCCTCGATGCCCTCGGGCACCAGCTTCAGGGCGTCGGAGACTTCCTTCTGGAAGTAGCGGTCGGCCGAGCCGCGGGACATGGCGCCCAGGGAGCCCATGCCGCGATAGGCCTTGTAGGATCGGCCCTGGTAGAGGAACACTTCGCCCGGCGCCTCGTCGACGCCGGCGAACACCGAGCCCATCATCGCCACCTGCGCCCCGGCGGCGAGCGCCTTGGCCAGGTCGCCGGAGTACTTGATCCCGCCGTCGGCGATCACCGGCACGCCGGAATCGCCCGAGGCGCGGACGGCGTCCATGATGGCCGTCAGTTGCGGCACGCCGACGCCCGCCACCACGCGGGTGGTGCAGATGGAGCCTGGGCCGATGCCGACCTTGATGGCGTCGGCGCCGGCGTCGATCAGGGCGCGGGCGCCGTCATAGGTGGCGACATTGCCGGCGATGATCTGGACGCGGTTGCTCTCGGCCTTCAGCCGGCCGACGGCGCGGGCGACGTCAGCGTTGTGGCCGTGGGCGGTGTCGATCACCACCACGTCGACGCCGGCGTCGATCAGGGCCATCGACCGCTCATAGCCCGCATCGCCCACGGTGGAGGCGGCGCCGACCAGCAGGCGGCCCTTGCTGTCCTTGGCCGCCAGGGGGTGGGCCTGGGCCTTTTCGATGTCCTTGACGGTGATCAGGCCGACGGCGCGATACTCGTCGTCCACCACGATCAGGCGTTCGATCTTGTTGCGGCGCAAAAGGTCGTGGGCCTCGGCCTGCTCGACGCCCTCGGCGACGGTGATCAGACCCTGGGTCGTCATCAGGGCGCTGGCCGGAGTGGCGTCGCTGGCCTCGAACCGCATGTCCCGGTTGGTGAGGATGCCCACCAGCTTGCCGGTGTCGCGCTCCACCACGGGGAAGCCCGAGATGCGGCGTCTGGCCTTGATCTCGCGGACCTCGCCCAGGGTGGTGTCCGGGTGAATGGTCAGCGGATTGATGACCATGCCGCTTTCATAGCGCTTCACTTCGCGGACCTGATCGGCCTGCTCGTCGACCGTGAAGTTGCGGTGAAGCACGCCCAGGCCGCCGGACTGCGCCATGGCGATGGCCAGGCGGCTTTCGGTGACGGTGTCCATGGCTGAGGACACGATGGGAATGTTCAGCCGGATCTCCCGGGTCAACCGCGTGGTCGTGTCCACCTGGGTGGGCATGACCTCGGACGGGCCGGGTTCGAGCAAAACATCGTCGAAGGTGAGGCCTTCGCGAATCTCCATGAGACTCTCCGTTTTGCGAGCCGCGTATAAGCCGTCCGCCGCGGTAGGGGCAAGGCTTGTGGTGGATGCGGGACGAATTAGCGCGAAAGCCGCCCGGAAACGGCTTCAGTCCTCGGGCCGGCCCTTGAAGCCGGTGGCCACGATATAGGTCTCCGAGGAGTCCGCGCGGCTGGCCTTGGGCTTGACGTTTTTCACGCTCGCAAAGTCCAGGCGCAGCTTCTGGATCAGGTCGCCGACCTCGCCGCCCTGGAAGGCCTTGATGGCGAAGGCGCCGCCGGGCTTCAGCACGCTGATGGCGAAAGTGGTCGCCACCTCGATCAGGCCGACGATGCGCAGGTGGTCGGTCTGGCGGTGCCCCACCGTATTGGGCGCCATGTCCGACAGGACCAGGTCCGGCGGCCCGCCCAGCAGGTCGATCAGCATCGGCCCGCATTCGGGATCGGTGATGTCCATCTGCAGGATGTGGGCCGGCGGCATGGGATCGACCGGCAGCAGGTCCACGGCCGCGATATGGGTCACACCGCGCTCGATGGCCACCTGGGTCCAGCCGCCCGGCGCGACGCCCAGGTCGATGACCCGGACGCCAGGTTTGAGGAAGTGGAACTTGTCGTCGATCTCGATCAGCTTGTAGGCCGCCCGCGAGCGATAGCCGTGGGCGCGGGCCTTGGCGGCGAAGGGATCGTTGATCTGCCGCTCCAGCCAGGCCTGGGACGACGGCGTCCTCTGCTTGGCGGTCTTCAGGCGCGCAGGCTTGGACCGGCCCTCATCGCTGCCGGCGGTGGGCAGGCGCACCATGCGCTTGCGGGGGGGCGGCTCGGTCATGCTTCCACCTTGGATCGCGCCCCGCTGCGACGGCGGCGGGGGCCGCGGCGCCGACGGCGCCGTCCGCCCTTATCCGACATCAGCGACATGAGCACGCCTTCACGCAGGCCCCGGTCGGCCACCCGCACCCGCGAACAGGGCCAGAGTTCCTGAACGGCCTGCAGGATCGCCGCGCCGGCCAGGACCAGATCGGCCCGGTCAGGCCCGATGCAGGGCTGCTGCGCCCGCTGGGCCGCCGTCAGGGACAGCAGCATCTGTGCAGCCCCGTCGCACTGGGCCCGAGTCATCCAGATGCCGTCCACCTGCGAACGGTCATAGCGCTCAAGGCCCAGGTGCATGCCGGCCAGACTTGTGATGGCGCCGGACGTGCCGATCAGATGGGCAGCGTCGGCCTCGAAGATCGGCCGCAGGGGGTCGGCGCGCTTGAAGGCGGAAATCTCGGCTTTCACCGTATCGACCATGGCCCGGAACCAGGACTCCGTGGCCATGGCGCCTTCGGGAAACCGCTCGGCCAGAGTGACCACGCCGATCGGGATCGACAGCCAGGCCTTGATCGGCGGAATTCGGTCGGCCTCCGGCTGGCCGCTCAGATCGACCCAGGACATCTCCGTCGACCCGCCGCCCACATCAACCACCAGGGCGGCCTGCGCCTCATGGTCCAGCAGGCCCAGGCAGCCGGCGACGGACAGGCGCGCCTCTTCCTGGGGGGTGATGACCTGAAGGTCGAGCCCGGTCTCCTTGGCCACGCGGGCGATGAAGTCTTCGCCGTTCGTCGCCGAACGACAGGCCTGGGTGGCCACGGCGCGCAGCTTCACCACCCGGCGACGGCGCACCTTTTCAGCGCTGACGGACAGGGCGGCGAGCGCGCGGTCCATGGCGGCCTCCGACAGACGGCCCGTCTGGGACAGGCCCTCTCCCAGGCGGACGATGCGGGAATAGGCCTCGACCACCCGAAAACCTGTAGCCGCCGGTGTGGCGATCAGCAGGCGGCAATTGTTCGTGCCCAGATCGAGCGCGGCGTAGCACGGCCCGTCCTTTGTCGTTCTGTCCCGCGCACGCAACCTGGTGTCGGGCGCTCTAGGCGCCTCAGACATGGACCGCCACCTGTCCCCTCGCCGTCGGTCAGAATCTGCGACCGGCTCGTTTCAGAGGCGACTGTAGCAAGGCCGCTCGCCCGCCGAAAGGCGTCGCCTTGCACAGTGTGACAGGATGACTACGTTCACCTCCCGGTCAGGAAACGTGGTGCATAAAAGATTGTCATGGAACCTCGTTGCGCCAAATACGCCATCGGTCAGGTCGTTCGCCACCGCATCTTCCCATTCCGCGGGGTGATCTTCGACGTCGATCCGGAGTTCGCAAACAGCGAGGACTGGTGGCTGTCCATCCCCCCTGACGTGCGGCCGCACAAGGATCAGCCCTTCTATCACCTGCTGGCCGAGAACCAGGAGAGCGCCTACGTCGCCTATGTCTCCGAGCAGAACCTGCTGCCCGACGAGACCGGCGAGCCGGTGAGCCATCCGCAGGCCGCCATGCTGTTTGAGTCCTTCAAGGGCGACCACTACACGCTTCGCCCCCGGATCGGTCACTAGGCGCAACTTCTATTCTGGGATGGGCGGGTCACCCGCCGATTTCGAACGGACATTTCCTAAAACGCCGCGCATCCTTGCGCCATGAGCGACATCGTCAAACCCCACAGTCCGCCTGAGGGCGCGGCGGCCGATTGGACCATCGACCAGGCCTGGGACGACTACAGCGCCCAGGACCATCAGGTCTGGACCACCCTCTATGAGCGTCAGACAGGGCTGCTGCAGGATCGGGCCTGCGCGCCCTTTCTCCGGGGGCTGGACGCCCTGGACCTGCATCGTGGCGGCATACCCGACCTCTCGCGCATCAATACCGAGCTGGAGCGCCTGACCGGCTGGCGCGTCGTAGCTGTTCCTGGATTGGTCCCCGACGACGTCTTCTTCGAGCATCTGGCCAATCGGCGGTTCCCCGCCGGGCGATTCATCCGCACGCCGGACCAGCTGGACTACCTGCAGGAGCCGGACATCTTCCATGACGTGTTCGGCCACGTGCCTATGCTGACCGATCCGGTCTTCGCCGACTACATGGCCGCTTATGGCCGGGGCGGCCGTCGCGCCCTGAGCCACGGCCACCTGGCCCATCTGGCGCGGCTCTACTGGCATACGGTGGAGTTCGGCCTGATGCGGACGCCGCAGGGGCTCAGGATCTACGGGGCCGGCATCGTCTCATCGCGCACCGAGACCGTATTCAGCCTCAAGGACGCCTCCCCCCACCGCCTGGGGTTTGACCTCATCAGGGTGATGCGGACCCCCTATCGGATCGATGACTTCCAGCCGACCTACTTCGTCATCCCGTCCCTTGAAGAGCTACTGGAGGCCAGCCTCCAGGACTTTGCGCCTATCTACCGGCAGCTCGAAACCCTGGACGACATCCCCATCGGCGAACTCGCCGCCCAAGACGCGGTGATTCACCGGGGCGACCAGACCTATCACCGCAGCCGACTGGCGGCTCAGTAGTCGCGCCGCCAGCGGACGGCCAGGCGGCTGTCGCCCTCGCCGGTGAGCCGCGAGATGATCGAGAGATTGCGCCGCACCTGCCATTCGACCTGGGCCGTCGCCCCGGCGCGGCCGCCGCCGATGATCTCCAGATAGACATCGTCGGTCAGGTACTTGCCGCCGGCGACCGTCACGCCCGAGACCTCGTTGCCGCCGAGGCTCAGCCGGTCCAGGCCGGCAAACTCCCGCAGATTCCCAACGATGTCGAAGCCGCCGCCGCCAGCCAGCGAAGACAGGGCGGCGGCGAGCTGCGCCGCCTCGATGGTCGAGAGCTGGGAGGCTGAGCGGCCAAACAGCACCTGGGACAGCACCTCGTCGTCGGGCAGCACCGGGGTGGAGGTCAGGCGGATACTCGGCTTGGCCGCCGTGCCGCTGACCCGGATCACCGCCGTCAGCGCCGGGTCATCGCGGGTGGCCGTCAGATTGAGACGAATATTCTGAGGCGAGGTGGAGAGCTGCACCACGCCGCGCTCATCAAACTCGAAGCGCTTGCCGGCGAACTCATAGTCCCCGCGCACCACCCGGGCCTCCCCCGACAGGATCGGCCGGGAGGTCGAACCTGTGACGGCGGCGTCGAGGGACATCTCCACATCAAGCCCCCGCCCGCGGATGAAGATGCCGCGCGCCGCGTTCAGCTTGACGTCCAGGGCCCAGCCATCGCCCCGCCGCTGGGGCGCCGCCCGCAGGTTCTGCTTCAGATCCAGCTCCAGAGGCCGGTTTCGCTCGATGACGTCGATCGAGACCACCCCCGACGGCGTCGGCGGATTGGCCGCGACCTCGGCCTGGTCGATGGTGAGATCGCCGGAAAGGCGGACACGGCCCTCCGCATTGCGGTTGATGGTCACCTCGCCGCTGGCGTCGGCCTCGGCGATGTCGTTGTCGATCAACCGGAAGCCGTTCAGCCGCAGGCGGAAGCCCGACACGCCGCCCCGATACAGGCTGATCTGGCCAGATCCGTCGAGCCGGCCCCCAAGCCCGTCCACGGCCCGGGCCTCGCTGACCTCGATGGTCCGCTCGGCGAGGGCGGCGGTGACATTGATCTGGCGCAGGCTGAGGCCTGTCGGCGCATCGTCGAAGCGGCCGTTCTCCATGGCCGCGTCTCCCGTGAGGATGGGGTCGGCCAAGGTGCCGGCGATACGGCCGTTCAGCCGCACGCGACCGCCGAGCGTCCGGTCGCCATCGATCAGCAGCGCCCAGAGGGGCTCCACATCGCCATCGGCGAAGACCTGCCCGCGCACGGGCGCCTGACGGTTTATCGCCAATCGCAGGGGCTTGGCCGAGGCGACCGTCGGCAGAGAGAGGTCCGCCTCAGCCCGCAGACCCTGTTCATTGGTCGCCTCCGCAGCGATCTTCAGGATATCGTCGTTGAGAACCGCCTCAAGGGTCGCGTCCAAGCCCTGGGCGCGAGGGGCCCCGCGGCCGCGGGCGTCGGTCAGGCGAGCCCCCAGGGAACCGACAAGTTCTTCGCCGCGACCGGTCAGGGTGAGGTTGGCGTTCACTCGCCCCGCCAGGTCGGGATTGAGAACGTCGAGGCCGACATCGGTGATCTGCGCCTCGATCTCGGCCAGGGCGCCGGCGAGCCGGGCGTCGATATTGATCCGCCCGGCTTCAGAGGTCGCCAACAGAATCTGGCCGCTCCGCACTCCATCGCCGAATCGGAAGATGGCCGGTTGGACCGTGGACATTTCTCGGTCGCCGTAACCGCCCTCGCCCATGAAGGTCAGGGTCCGGGCGGTCTCAGCCTCGGCCAAGGCCCCCTGGCCCGTGACGTTCCAGCGCTCTCCGGAATAGCCGCCGCTGGCTGAAAGTTGATACGAGAGCTGATCCACCGGGCCGCTGGCGCTCAGGCTCGCCGCCACAATGGCCAGGTCCGAACCGACCGGAACCACCTCGCGCGCGGTCAGGTCGAGATCGGCCAGGGGCGCGTCGGGGCCATCGACGATCTGAACATCCCCCGTGACCCGGCCGCGGGAGATCAGGGCGCCGGGGCCGATCGCCAATTGCAGGTCAGCGCGCGAGGGCGTCGACCGGCGCAGGGTGAGGTCGCCGCTCAGAGTCACGCCGCCCGCATCAAGGGCGATATCGCTGAGATTGACCCCCGACGCCGGCAGGGCGAAGTCCGCGCGGGCCCGGGCCGGTCCATACTGGCTGTCGGCGGCCAGGGTCACCTGGCCCACCGATCCCTCGCTGCGGCTACGGCCAAAGCTGACGGTCAGTTGGGCGTCGCGCAGGGGGATGCGCGGAACGTCGATTTCGTCGAACCGGGCCGTCAGGTCGAGCTGAGGCGCCGCCAGGGTTCCGGTCAGTGCGCCGGTCCCCTCGGCGTCGCCGGTGAATTCCGCAGGCCCCGCCCGCAATGGTCCTTCGGCGCTCCAATCGACCTTGAAGCGCAGCGCCCCATCCGGGCCGTAGACGCCCGCGCTCTCTGCCTGCAGGCGTTGCCCATCAAGCGTGGCGCTGTCCAGGGCGAACCTGCCGTTGGCCAAGGTGGCCCGCGCCTCGATCTGCGGCCCGCCGCCGAGCAGTTCATCAAGTTGGGCATAGCCGGTCGCCAGGTCTTGGCCACCGCCGTCGAGCCGCAGACGCCATGGGGCGTCGGCCTGCCGGCCCCGCTCCGCCGACCAGGTGAAGCTGACCTGGCCCGAGGCGCCGGCGCGGGCCTCGGCGAGGTTCGAGAGCCGGGTCGAGCCTCGCACGTTCAGGCCGCCGAACACGCCGCGGGATCCGCTGGCCTGGAGCGCCAGGCCAGCGCCGGCCGCGTCCAGACTACGGACCAGGATGCGCCCGTCGGCGAGACGCTCGGCTGTCAGGGATAAGGTGGGCGCGCGCCCGAGCAGGGCGGCCAGATAGCCACGGCCGGTCCCGCCGGCGCCGGTGAGGTCGGCGTCCACCGCCACCCCACGAGAATTACGGATCAGCTCGATCGGTCCGCTCACCTGGCGCAGCGCATAGCCGCCGGCGGCCAGGGACTGGACGCTAACCTCGCCCACGAAGGTCATATTGTCGGCTTGGCCGCGCAGGACCCCGGCCACTCGCGCCGCGCCAGTCTCCGGCCCACCGGTGAGCTGGGAGAGCTGGCCGGTCTCGGCCACCAGGCTGAGCCCCTGGGGTCCGGTTCGCCGTTCGCCGGGGTGAGCCTGCCCCACGGCGCGGAGCGTCAGATTATCGGCCGCCAACCGGGCCGTGATGTTGTAGAGCCCCTCGTCCACCCCCTGTCCCTGGATGTCGAAGGTGACCAGCGGACCAAGCCGCGCCGCGATCGGCGCCGTCAGGCTGGAGGCGTCGAGGGCCAGCCGGCCAACCGCCCTGCCCCCTTGCGGGTTCCACCCCCCATTGGCGCGCAATGGCGTGGTCTCGCCGGACTGGGCGATCGCCTCGAACCGGCCTTCGGCCATGGCGCCGGCGGCGTCGATCTCCAGGCGGAAGACCTGGTCAGCGGGCAGGCCCAGCGAACCGGCGATGGCGCCCCCCTGGCTTTCCAACGCTGAGACGTCGATCAGCAGCGGCCGAGTCTTGCCCAGGTCAAAGCGCGCATCCAGGTGATCGCCGGGGCGCAGCAGGCTCCGGGCCTTGATCTCGCCGGCCTGACCGCGGCCCTTTCGGCGAAGATCCAGGCTGGCGGTGACGTCATAGAGGCCGCGCTCGTAGCTGAACTCCGGCGACAGGGCGAGGCGCAGTTGGGCCTGGTCGATGACGATCCGGACCGGCAGGCCGGCAGTCTCGTCCTTCTTGGGCGTCAGGATCGGGCGGCGCAGCACCCGAACCTCTTCGGCCGTCAGCCTCTCGGCATGAAACTGGCGCCGCAAAAGTTGGAGGTAACTCCATTCCAGGGCGATGTTTTCGGCTTCGAGCCAGACCCCGGCCTCGTCGGCGATGGTCAGCTTGCGGATGCGAAAATCGCGGAACAGGTCGCCGCTGAGGCCCTCGATCTTCAGGTTGCCGAACCGTCCGATCGCCAGACCATCGGTGCGCGCCTCGACCAGGCCGAGAGTCGGCGGCGCCATCGCGCCGAACCGCACAGCCGCAAACAGCGCCCCGACCAGGGCGACCACCACCATGGCCGCCACCGCCAGGCG
>NZ_JBALUY010000027.1:0-37954 GCF_036963605.1 Phenylobacterium sp.
CTCTGGGCGCCCGCAGGCGCGGCCCCCGCCAGCAGGAACAGACCCAATCCCAGGATCAGGCCAAGCAGGGTCTTTTGCGGCGCCATCTCGGCCTCCAAACTCAGTACAACGGACCCTGCAAATTTCACGCCGAGACGCCCCCGATCGGGAGGCGCCCGCCGCGATTGTCTCGAAGCGAGACAGAACCGGCCTGGTCCGAATCCTTCTGCAAGCCCCATGCGGCCGCGTTTGGCCGCGACTGGAGCCGCGCAGCGATGTCGATGTGCCATCCAAACACGGAACGGTTGATAGACTATTGGCAAAGCCGGGCGCTGGACGGCGCGCCGCCGCCCCGCACGTCAATCAGTCCCGCCGATTTCGCCGACCTTCTGCCGCAGGTGGTCATGCTGGGCCGGGTCTGTTCGGGCATCTATCCGATCCGCCTGGCCGGCGCCCTGATCGGCGAGCTGCACCAGCGCGACCTGCGCCAGCAGAATGCGCTCTCCCTGTTCGGCGCCCAGGACCGAATGGACCTGCAGACCGCGCTCGAAATGGCGCGTCGCCGGCCTGAACCCATCGTCGTCACCGCCAAGGCTCATGCCGAGGGCGTGGCCATAGGCATGGAAATTCTCTTTGCGCCCCTGGCCGGTCCGGAAAACGGGCCTGACCGCTTCCTCTGCCTCTATCAGCCCCTGACCTTGGTCGCCCGACTCAAGGGCCAGCCGCTCCTGAGCTTCTCCCTGGTGGATATACGCAAGGGCGGCGCCGCCAACGAGGCCGCCCCGCGGCTGCGGCTTGCCGCCATCGACGGCCGCCGGATCGCCTAGCCTGAGAAGGCCTTCCAGAGCAGCTGGGCGCCGACGGCGATCATCAGGACATAGATGGCGGTATAGAACCGCTCTGGCTTGATCCGCCGCACCAGCCAGACACCGGCCAGGGTCGAGCCGATCGCCACGGGAGTCAGGGCCGCAGCCGTCATCAGGTTTTCGGATGTAAACTGGCCGAGCGCCAGATAGGCCGGAACTTTCAGCCAGTTGATCACCGCAAAGAAGATCGCTGTGGTGCCCACCAGGACGGCCGGCGGCAGGCCCTTGGGCAGCACCCACATCTGAAAGGGTGGCTGGCCGGCATGGGCGATCTGACTGGTGAAGCCTGAGGCGACGCCCAACAGGGCGCCGAGGGCGACGGGCGCATTCGAAGGGGCCTGGATCCGCCCGCCCCGGGCCAGCCAGAGGCGATGGATGGCGAAGACGATGCTGATGGCGCCCAACACCGCCAGGATGGTGGTGGCCGACACCTGCGCGGCCAGCAAATAGCCCAGGGCGATGCCGACGGCGGCCGAGGGGATCATGAGGACGAGAATGGACCTGTCCCAGCTGCGCCGGAAGGCCCAGACGCCCACCACGTCCTGGACGATGAGCACCGGCAACAGGATGGCGGCCGCCTTCACCGGCGAAATCACCAGGGCCATCAGCGGCAGGGCCACCGCGCCCACGCCGGCGAACCCACCCTTAGCCAAGCCCAGCAGGATCACCGCCGGGATGGCCAGGGCGTAGAAGACCGGATCGCTCAACACGCCGACGCCCTCGTCAAGGTCGGGCGTCCGCCAGCTCGGGCCGCCGGACGCTGACGATGCGGAGCTCCCGCTCGCGACCTTCTCGATCGGGCCACTGGATGGACTGGCCCGGACGCAGGCCAAGCAGGCCCGCACCCACCGGCGTGAGGATCGACACCCGGCCGGCGCTGATGTCGGCGTCTGCGGGATAGACCAAGGTCACCGTTCGGGTCTCTCCGTGGGATAGATCGACGAATTCGACCTCGGCGCCCATGCCGGCGATGTCGGCCGGCGTGTCCGGCCGCACATCGGCGCGATCGATCTCCTGCAGCAGAAGATCGGCGACCTTGGGGGCTCGCGCCCGGGCGCCGAGGGCTAGATCTGTGATGCGCTCGGCGTCGGTTTCGCTGAGGGTGATGGCGGGCCGCTGGGCGGCGCTGTCAGAGGCGGACATATCGGTGAATCCGGAAGCAGAAATGGAGCATGAGACCGGGTCGGCCTGATGCTCGCCCCGGGGGTTAGGGATGGCGCATTGTCCCCGAGCCTGGCTGACGCGCAGCACATGCTCGGGGCTCGGAGCCTGCCGCCAGGTCCTTCCCTCGAATCCGGATTCTCTGCGTGCGCGCGCTCGCCATGCGATCAGCAAGCCCCCAAGCACGGGGGAAGTCAATCTGCCCCCTCAGGCCGCCGCGCTCGCGCTATCCAGCACCTTCAGATCATCGGCGCTCAGCTTGAGCCGCGCCGATCCCATCAGCTCGTCCAGCTGGCTAACGCTGGTGGCGCTGGCGATGGGGCCGGTGAGGCCGGGCTGGGCCATCACCCAGGCCAGGGCCACCTGGGCCGGCGTGGCGGCGTGTGCCCCGGCCACCTGGTCCAGGGCGGCCAGGATCTTCTTCATGCCGCGCTCATCCATGTACTTCTTGGCGCCCCGCCCCCTGGGGCTCTTGGCCAGGTCCTCTTCGGAGCGGTACTTGCCGGTGAGGAAGCCGCTGGCCAGGCCGTAATAGGGAATGACGCCAACCTCCTCGGCGATGCAGAGCTGCTGCAGGCCCGCCTCGAAGCCCGCCCGGTCATAGAGATTGTAAAGCGGCTGTTCACTCTCATAACGCGGCGCGCCGATAGACTTGGAGATCTCCAGGGCCGACTTCAGCCGCTCCGGCGTGAAGTTTGACGAGCCGATCACCCGCACCTTGCCGGCCTTGACCAATCGCTCGTAGGCCCGGGCGGTTTCGTCCTGGGGGGTGTCGGGGTCGTCGCGATGGGATTGGTAGAGGTCGATATAGTCGGTCTGCAGCCGCTTGAGGGAGGCCTCCACCGCCTGCTCGATGTACTGGCCCGACAGGCCCTTCATCCCCTCCCCCATCTCCGAACCGACCTTGGTGGCCAGCACGATGCGGTCGCGACGACCACCCTGGGCGATCCAGTTTCCAATGACGGTCTCGGACGCCCCGGCGCCGGCAGGCGACCAGCGGGAATAGACGTCGGCAGTGTCGACGGCGTTGAACCCGCCGTCGACAAAGGCGTCGAGGATGGCGAATGAGGCCTTCTCATCGGCCGTCCAGCCGAAGACGTTCGTGCCCAGCACCAGCGGGGCCACCATGAGGTCGGAACGTCCCAGTCTGCGCAGCTCCATGAGCGGCCTCCCTTTTTTGATCAGGCGGCCTTCTGGCCGTCCTCGTAAACCGGCGCCTCCTCGGCCGGCAGGGCCGGGCGCCCGAGGATCATATCCGAAGCCTTCTCCGCGATCATGATGGTTGGCGCATTTGTGTTGCCCCCCACCAGGGTCGGCATCACCGAGGCGTCAATGACCCGCAGGCCGGCAAGCCCGCGGACCTTCAGCTCGCCATCGACCACGGCCATGGGATCGTCGGCCGCGCCCATCTTGCAGGTGCCCACCGGGTGATAGATCGTCTCGGAGGTCTTGCGGATCCAGGCGTCGATCTCGGCGTCGGTCTGCACCGCCTCGCCGGGCGAAAACTCCGCCCCGCGATAGGGGTCCAGCGGGGTCTGGGCCGCCACATGGCGCATCATCTTGACGCCCTCGCGGATCGCCCGGCGGTCTTCTTCGGTGGCCAGGTAGTTGGCGAAGATGGCCGGGTTGTCCATGGGATCAGCGGAGCGCAGACCCACTCGGCCGCGGCTTTCGGGGCGCAGCTGGCAGACGTGGAAGGTGAAGCCGTCCTTGGCCACCGAGACCTTGCCGTGGTCCTGCATGATGGCCAGCACGCAGTGGATCTGCAGGTCCGGCCGGTCGAGATCGGGGCGCGAGCGCAGGAAGGCGCCCGATTCCAGAAACTGCTGGCGACCGGGGCCCTTGTTGAAGAACATGTAGTTCATGCCCACGCCCAGCGTCTTGATCAGACCCTTGCGCATCGAATAGGCGGTGATCGGCAGCGGACATTCCCAGGACAGGGTCACGTCCAGGTGGTCCTGCAGATTGGCGCCGACCCCCTTCAGCTCATGCACCACCGGGATGCCGTGGGCGGCCAGCGCCTCGGAATCGCCGACGCCCGACAGCTGCAGGATCTGTGGCGACTGCACGGCGCCGGCACAGAGCAGAACCTCGGCGTTGGCATGGACGATGGTCTTGGCCTTGGTCTTGTCGTCCATGTACTCGACGCCGACGGCGCGCCCGTCCTCGATGACGATTCGAGTGGTGCGCGCGCCGGTGAGACAGGTCAGGTTCGGGCGCTTCAAGGCCGGATGCAGATAGCCCTTGGCCGCGCTCCACCGCTGGCCATCATGAACGGTCAGCTGATAGGGCCCCCAACCTTCCTGCTGGAAGCCGTTGAAATCCTTGGTGATGGGGTGACCGGCCTGACGGCCGGCCTCGACGGTGGCGGCATAGATCGGATTCTTGGACGAGGCCTTGGAGACCTTCAGCGGCCCATCGCCGCCGTGCCAGGCGTCGCCGCCACCTTCCAATGCTTCGGAGCGTTTGAAGTAAGGCAGAACCTCGGCATAGGACCAGCCGGTCAGGCCCATCTGACGCCACTGGTCGTAGTCCCGGGCGTGGCCGCGGATGTAGATCATGCCGTTGATCGAGGACGATCCGCCCCAGCCCCGGCCCCGGGGCCACCACAGCTTGCGATCCTCCAGGTTCGGCTCGGGCTCAGTCCAGAAGCCCCAGTTGTAGGGCCCCTCCTTGCCGATCAGTCCGCCGACGCCGGCGGGCATCTTGACCATGATGGAGTTGTCACGGCCGCCGGCCTCCAGCAGCAGGACCTTGGTGGTGGGGTTTTCGCTCAGCCGGTTGGCGAGCACGCAGCCGGCCGAGCCGGCGCCGATGATGATGTAGTCGTAGCGGTCCATGTGACCGGCCTCCCCTGAAACTCACGCCGGGCTGACTGCCCGTTCTCTTGAATTGCTGGCCCTAACGGCCCTTCCATTGCGGCGGTCGCTTCTGGGCGAAGGCCATCGGACCTTCCTTGAAGTCTTCCGACCTGAGCATGGCCGATGTCGCCGGATAGCGCATCTGGCCCGCCATGGCGGCCGCAAGGCTCGTCTCGTCCAGCCCCTTGTAGACCGCCTCTTTCGAGGCGCGGATGGACATGGGCGACAGCTCGCAGATCTGCGCCGCCCAGCGGCGCGCGGCGTCCATCAGCTCAGCGGCCGGGACCACCTCATTGACGAAGCCCAGTTCACGCCCCTCGGCGGCGGGCACGCGCCGGCCGGTGAGGATCATGCCCATGGCCTGCTTCTGGCCGATCTGCCGCGGCAGGCGGTGCAGGCCGCCAGCCAGGGCCGCCAGGCCGACCCGGGGCTCGGGCAGGGCGAAGGTGGCGGTTTCGGCGGCGATGATCAGGTCGCAGGCGAGCGCGATCTCGAAGCCGCCGCCCATGGCCACGCCATTGACGGCGGCGATCAGCGGCTTGGAGAGATCGAAACGCTCGGTCAGGCCAGCGAAGCCCGAGGGCGGCAGACCCATGCCGCCGCCGCCCGCCTGATGCTTGAGGTCGTTGCCGGCGGAAAAGGCGCGCTCGCCGGCCCCGGTGACGATGCCCACCCACTGGTCGGGATCGGCGGCGAAGGCGTCGAAGGCCTCGTGCAGTTCGGCGTGCGCAGGCGCATGAAGCGCGTTCATGACCTCGGGGCGGTTCAGCGTGATCACCGTCACCGGCCCATCCCGCTCCACCTTGATGAACTCATAGGCCATGGCGCGCTCCCTTATATCTTTCTCAGACCTTCCCTTGGGCGCCCTTGCGTCCGTCAAGCCTTACCGCGGCGCACGGTGGGGGCCGAACATGACGAAGGCGCTGCCGCCTGAGCGCCAACGCCTTCGGTTTGCTCCAGATAGGCCGCCTGGCGCTAGTCGGCTTCGCGTTCGAACGCCGCGGTGATCTTCAGCTTCACCTCGTCCGACACCACCGGCGCCGCATAGCCGAGGTTGAAGTCGCTGCGCTTGATGGTCGAGGTCGCAGTGAAGCCGACCGTCTGGGCCTTGCTCATCGGGTTGGCGCCAGCGCCCATCAGCTGGGCGTCCAGCACCACGGGCTTGGTGACGCCCTTCAGGGTCAGGTCGCCGGTGATCTTGGCCTTGGTTCCGTCAACCACCACCGAGGTCGAGACGAAGCGGCCCGCGGGGTACTTTTCCACCTCGAAGAAATCGGCCGAGGCCAGGTGGGTGGCGAAGTCGCTGGAGGTCACCGTCAGGCCGGACAGCGGAATGTCGATGGCCAGCTTCGCCCCCGCAGGATTGGCCGGATCGAGGGTGAGCGTGCCGCTCATCTCGCCAAACATCCCGTAGAGGGTGGAGAAGCCCATATGATCCACCGACCAGACGGCCTGGGTGTGGTGCGGATCGACCTTGTAGGTCCCGGCCGCGACGCGGGCGACTTCGGGCTGGCCGGGCATTTCCGGCGCCTGGGCGAAGGCCGGGGTCGCCAGCAGAATGGCCGCTGCCGCGGCGATGGGGGAAAATCTCATGATGGACCTCGCTGGTTCGCCCGCCCTCGTAGAGGCGAGCCGGTTCAAGCCAGCGGGACCTTAGCGGGGATCAGGCCCAGGTCCATGGCGATTGCGCCCGGACGCCCCCCGCCCCCTTTAGTTAGACCGCCCGCAATTCCCGATGATAGCGCTTCCAGTTTTCCACATAGTGGTGCGCCGAGGCGGTGAGGATGCGCGCCTGACCTTCGGAGACTTCGCGGACCACCTTGCCCGGCGCGCCCATGACCAGGCTGTTGTCCGGAATCTCCTTGCCCTCGGTGATCAGGCAGTTGGCGCCGATCAGGCAGTTCTTCCCGATCTTCGCCCCGTTCAGGATGATCGAGCCGATGCCGACCAGGGAGTTGTCGCCGATCGTACAGCCATGCAGCATCACCATATGGCCGACCGTGACGTCCTTGCCGATGGTCAGCGGCGAGCCGGCGTCGGTGTGCAGAACAGACCCGTCCTGAATATTGGAATTTTCCCCGATCAGGATGGGGTCATTGTCGCCGCGAAGGATCGCGCCGAACCAGACTGACGCATTCGTCTTGAGAATCACGTTGCCCATTACCGCCGCGGTGGGCGCGATCCAGTATTCGCCCTCTGGCGGCAGCTCGGGAGCCACCTCGCCCAAGTTATAGACAGCCATCCGTGTACCTCATGTCTTATTTAAAACGTCGCACTTCAGCCTTGGTTAATCACGCTAGCATCATAGTTGCGATGCGATTCGAAGCGATCATACCGCTCTCGGGTCGTCGCCGGGCCGGCTTCCGGCCCGCAGGTTCGAGTTGGACGGAGTGCATGGCGCTGCGTTTGTGGTCCTGGCGGGGTCTCCCCGCAACCGATGTCCCGGCCATGGTCGGGCACGCGCCGCCCCCCGGGCGCGCCGTCGGCCCTTCTTCCGACTTTTCGTCCTCCCCAAGGGGCGGTCCACGCAGGACTCGCCCCTTTTTCATGCCCCTATGGAGGCTTTGATGACCAAGCGAGCCCTGAAGCGACAGCTGCGCGAAGGCGCCTTCGACGCTGAGCAGTTCGATGATTCAAAAATCCGCCGGCTGCCCATCGAACGCGGCTGGTCTCCCCTCGGCCTGGCCGAGGAAGGGCGTGAGCAGGGCTATCTGAAGACGATCAAAGCCAAGTCGCCGGGCCAGGAGGAACTGATCGCCGCCATCGACGCCAAGAACCTGGTCCTGGCTCTGGGGCCAGCCGGCACAGGCAAGACCTATCTGGCTATCGCCAAGGCCGTTGAAGCCCTCGAGGCGGGCCGCGTAGGCCGCATCGTCCTGTCACGGCCGGCCGTGGAGGCCGGCGAATCCATCGGCTTCCTGCCCGGTGAAATGGAGGACAAGCTCGCCCCCTATCTCCGCCCCCTCTACGACGCTCTCTCCGACCGTCTATCGATGAAGCGGGTCCGCTCGCTGATGGCCGAGGGCGCCATCGAGATCGCGCCGGTGGGCTTCATGCGCGGCCGCACCCTGAACAACGCCTTCGTGGTCATCGATGAGGCGCAGAACTGCACCTATGTGCAGCTCAAGATGCTGCTCACCCGCCTGGGGTGGCACTCCACCATGGTGGTCACCGGCGATCCGGCTCAGTCCGACCTGCTGCCCGAACTCTCCGGCCTGGGGCCAGTGGCCGAGAAACTGGACACCGTCGGCAATATCGCCGTAGTCCGCCTGAAGGACCGCGACATCGTCCGCCACCCCCTCGTCGCCGAGATGCTGGGCGTGCTCTGAAGCACGGTAGGGCCGGGCGGAAACTCCGAGCCGCCCGGCCCTACCTGTTCAGCGCCGCCGCCAGGCCGGTCTTGAGAAAGGCGAGCGCCGCCTCCCGGGTGGTTTCCGGCGGACGGCCCACCAGCTCGGCAAGCGAGCGGCCGATCAGGCCGACCCCCATGGCCAGCGAGACGGCCACCAGGATCAGATTGGTGGCCCGTTCCGGATCGAGGCCCTTCTGGGCCATGGGTCCGGAGATCACTTCCTCGACGGCTTCACGCACCAGGGTCAGGCGGCGGGTCTCGCCGGTCAGTTCCAGCCAGGCGGCCAAGCGGGCGCCGCCGGCGGACTCAAAGGCGTCGAACAGGACCTGACCGACGCCCTCCAGCTGAGCCTCGGGATCCTCGGGGCGCTCGGCCTCCAGCACACGGGCCACCAATTGGCGGATCATGGCCTCGGCCAGCGCGGTCTGAACGCCGTCGATGGAGCCGAAGTGGTGCAGAACCGTGGCATGGGAGACGCCGGCGCCCTGGGCCACCTCCACCAGCTTCAAACCCTGCGGCCCCCGCTCCAGCAGCAGGCGCTCGGCCGACTGCAGGATGTTCTCACGGGCCGCCTCCGGCGACCGGCGAACGCGGCGAACGGGCTCTATTGACATTTTGTTGGTAACTCTAGTTTGGAGGCAGGACAAGCCGCAGGGGACCAAGGCCCCCTGTTCCACAGGATCACGCCATGACGCGCAAGACCACGCCAGCCGATGTCGAGGTGAGCCCCCGCGACATCCATTTCGACGCCAGCCTCACCAATTCCGGCCATTGGCTGGACGGCGATCCGGTCGCCACGGCGGTGTTCAACGCCCTGTCGCTGACCTTTCCCGATGGCGAGCGGCTGTTCATGGACGCGGTGCGCCATTATCGCGACCATGTTTCGGGCAAGCTCGCAGAGGACGTCCGCGGCTTCATCGCCCAGGAGGCGATCCACTCGCGTGAGCACCACAGCCTCAACCAGCTGATCGACCGGGACCGCTATCCCGTGGCCGAGATCGAGGCCCAGGTGCGCGAGCGGGTGGCCTTCAGCCGCGGGCGCGGGCCTATGGCCATGCTCATCTCAACCATCTCGCTGGAGCACTTCACCGCCATGATGGCCGAGGTGCATATCCGCCATCAGGACGAGCTGTTCCAGAAGACCGATCCGGCCATCGAACGGCTCTGGCGCTGGCATGCCCTTGAGGAGACCGAGCACAAGGCCGTCGCCTTTGACGTCTTCATGGCCGCCACCAAGGACTGGTCGCCCTTCCTGCGCTATCGCCGCCGCTGCATCGCCATGGCGCTGATCACGCTGATGTTCACCCGCAACATCACCCGCTATGCCGCCCGCCTGCTGGAGGCCGACGGCTATAGCCCTGAGGCGGCGCTCAAGGCGGTCAAGAAGTTCGTCTGGGTCAAGCCGGGCCTCTTCCGCCGAGGCTGGAAGACCTATCTCGCCTGGTATCTGCCGGGCTTCCACCCCTGGGATCAGACCTCGACCTCGCCGACGCTTGCGGCCTGGAAGGCGGAATTCGACGCCGCGGCCCTCCAGCCGGCCTGACGACCGGCGTCCGCCAAGGCCAGCCCGGAACGGTCCTACGCTTGCGCCGTTACCCGGGACACGAACCGAACGCCCTGGCGGCGCGGGTCCGGTGGGCCGCCGTCAGCCTTCGGGCGCACATGGCAGGGAGCAGGCGATGGTCGATCTGAACAGATCAGGGAACGAGAAGAAGAAGGGCGTCCCGCCCCTCGTCTGGATCATCTTAGCGATCGTGATCGGCTGGATCGCCTTCAGCTTCCTCGTCCGCGGCGAAGGGGGCGGTCCCGATGATAATGGGGACATGCTCCAGCCCCGGCCCGACACCACCTATATGCCGGCGGCCCCCGCCCGGGACGAGGCGCCGGCGACCGAAGGCCGGGCCATCACCACGCCTGAGGACAACTGACCGTTCCGGCTCCGCCTTACAGGGCGGCCGCCACCCGCTTCACGGCCGAGACGATCTCGCCGTTGTGGCGATGGGAGAGAATGGTGGCATGGCCGGCTTCGGGGACGGCGGCATAGCTCCCGGCGACCGAGGCTTCCACCGGCGCAAGCCGGGCGGCGGCCCAGGCGCTGTCGCTGATGCGCGCCGACTCACCGGCCGTGACCACCGCGACCGGCCAGGCTGGATCGAGCCGTCCTGCGGCGCGGGTCATCGCCGCGCTCTCCAGCCAATGGGCGGCTTCGTTGGCGGCGTTGCGCGCATGACGCCCCGAGACGAACGCGGCCTGTTTTTCGCGCACGGCCGGCCCGCTAAGCCCAATGCGGTCGCCCAGGAAGAAGAGGGGCTTGGCCAGACCGGCGCTGGTGAGCCCCGCCACAGCCTGCGACAGGCGTCCAAAGGTGTCGACGAAGCGCCGCACCATGGAAATCTCCACCGCCTCAGGGGTTGCGGCGTCCACCAGCACAATGCCGGCCACGCGCTCGGGGTGGCGCACGGCGAACAGCCGGACGTGCTGCCCACCCATGGAATGGCCGACCAGGATCGCTGGCCGCGTCACGCCCGCCTCGGCCATCAGGCGCTCCAGGTCGGTCACGATCGCGGCGCTGTCCCGCGGCCGGGGGCCGGGGTCTGAAAATCCGAGGCCGGCCCGGTCGTAGGCGCAGGCGCGGAACCCCTCCTGCGCCAGGGCGGCCTGTAGGTCGGCGAAGTCGGCGGAAAACCCGAAGGCGCCAGCTTCGAGCCAGACCAGAGGCCCGGACTCCGGTCCCTCGCAGACCAGACGAAGGCGGCGCTCGCCGATGCTGACCATCTCGCCGCGCAGGGTCTTTGGCGCGAAGGCGGCCTCAAGGACCAGGCCGATCCCGATCCAGGCCACAAGGATCGCGCCCAGTCCCAGGACGATGAGTTTCAACATGATGAGGCGCCCTGGCGGAGAGAAGGCTTCCCCCTTAGCCCTGGGGCTCAGGCGGCGGAACCCTCAAGTTCCGTGCGCCGAGCTTCCTGGGGCGACAGGTTCCGCTCGATAGTTTGGAGGAAGGCGGACGGCTGAATGGGCTTGGAGACGAAATCGTCCATGCCGGCGGCGAAACAGGCGTCCTGATCGGACTGCATGGCGTTGGCCGTCATGGCGATGATCGGGGTCCGGCTGGCAGGCCCCTCGATCTGTCGAATGCGCCGCGTCGCCTCCAGGCCGTCCATCACCGGCATCTGCATGTCCATCAGGATCAGGTCGTAGGCCTCTGGTTCGGCCTCGACGACGGCGACGGCCAGGGCGCCATTCACCACACAATCCACCTGGCAGCCCACTTCGCTCAGGAGGGTCTTGGTCAGGAGGGTGTTGATCTCGTTGTCCTCGACCAGGAGAATCCGCGCGGCAGGCGCGCCATCTTCTGGGGTCGGCGCAGCGATCGGCTCGAGCAAGGCAGGCGCCGGCGACGGAGGGCGGGACGTGAGCGCCATGCGACCCAGGCATTCGGTCAGGACATGATGGCGAACCGGCTTGGTCAGGAAGGCGTCCAGAGCCGGCCAGCTCTCCAGTTCGTTGCGGCTGGGAGCGCCCATGGATGAGGCCATGACGATGCGGGGTTGATCGGCGCCGCCGGTCTCTCGAACGGCCCGGGCCACCTCGTCCCCCGCCATGCCGGGCATCATGTGGTCGAGCAGCAGGATGTCGAAGGGCGCGCCGGCGGTCCTGGCCTTGGCCATGAGTTCCAGCGCCTGATGGCCGCCCTCCGCCTCGCCGATGAGCGCGCCTTCCGCCTCAAGTTGGCGGCGGAAAATATGCCGGTTGAGGTCGATATCATCGATCACCAGGATCCGCACCCCCTTAAGGGCGCAGGGCTGGGCGGCCGTCGCCTGCGCAACCGCCGCGGGAGTCAGGTCGAGCTCGAACCAGAAGACGCAACCGCCACCGGGCCGGTCCGCGACGCCGATGCGCCCCCCCATCAACTCGACCAGTTGCCGACAGATGGAGAGCCCCAGGCCTGTGCCCCCGTATTTGCGTGTGATGGAGCCGTCGGCCTGATGGAATTTCTGGAAAAGACCTGCCTTGGCCTCCCGGCTAAGACCAGGACCCGTATCGGCGATTTCGAAACGGAGGCGTCTGCCCCCTTGGGGAAGGTCGTCGGACTTGACCTCGATGGCCACGAAGCCGCGCTCGGTGAACTTCACGGCGTTGGCGGCTAGGTTCAGGAGGATCTGGCGCAGGCGGGTAGGGTCGCCGGTGAACCCCCCTTGCGCGCCGTCGTCCAGATAGCAGGCGATCTCCAGGCTCTTCTCGGCCGCCCGAGGCGCCAGCAATTCGGCGACATCCTCCACCAGGTCGGTGAGATCGAAATCGATCGCCTCCAGATCGACCTTGCCGGCTTCCAGCTTGGAGACATCGAGGATGTCATTGATGATCGCCAGCAGGCTCTCGGCCGAGCTTTGCACCGCCTCGGCGAACTTGCGCTGTTCAGGCGCCAGCGCGCTGCGCAGAAGAAGCGAGTTCATGCCGATCACCCCATTCATGGGCGTGCGGATCTCATGGCTCATATTGGCTAGGAATTCGCTCTTGGCGCGGTTGGCCGCTTCGGCGTCGTCCCGCGCCCGGGCCATTTCGGCCTCCGCCGCCTTGCGGGCGGTGATGTTCTGCAAGGCCCCGACGAGGCGGAGCGGCCGGCCGCCTTCGTCGGTGATCAGCTCAGACGTAGAATAGGCCCAGACCTCCTGCCCGTCATCGCGCGCCACCCGATACTCGACGCGGTAGGGCTCCCCCGTCTCCCGGTGGCGCTCCCACGCCGCCTGGGCCATGGCTCGGTCGTCCGGGTGCACCGAGACCCAGACATTGCGATAAAGGTCCTCATAGGTGAGGCGCTGGTTGAAGAAGGTGTCCTCGGCCCCGATGCTCAGCAGTTGGCGCGACTTGTAGTCCAGCTCATAGACGTGGATCTCTGAGAGCTCCGTGGCCAGGCGCATGCGCCCTTCGGAGCGCTGCGCCCTGTCCAGGGCTTCCACCAGATCGGATATGTCCTGGGATATGAACAGAAGGCCGCCAATCTCCCCCTGCGGATCGCGCCACGGCGTGACCTCCACCCGGGCCCAGATATGGCGGCCGTCGGCGGTCGCAAACCGGATGCGGTCGGCCTTCAGGGTCTCACCTTCGAGGCAGGCCTCAATACGCTGGCCCCAGCGCGCGGCGACATCGGGTAGGAGCTCGGCCACCGGCCGACCAACGACGTCCTGGCCGACCAGCCCGAGCTCCTGGCTCCATCGGGGGCTGGCGTGCATCAACCTCAGATCGCGATCCGTAACGGCCATGGCCACGGGCGCCGAGGCCATCAAGTTGAGCAGGAGCTGTTCGGCGGCGTCCGCTTCGGCCCGCGACTGGTTCTGGCGGCTGGCGGCATAGAGCCGCTCGGCCGTGGTCGCCACACCATCGGCCAGATCGGCGAGGACCTCCGCCAGAATTGAATCATGCGGGCGCGATGGCGCAAAAACGGTCAGACGGCCACGAAGGCCCGCGGCGGTGAAACGAACCGGAGCGCTGACCGCCAGATCAGCGCCCACGAGGCCCAGTTCCGCGTTCCGCCTTTTCGAAACCGACCATAGGGGCTCAGCGAACAGGACCTCGGGCCCAGCGTCCAGCACCAGCTGGAGAACACCGTCCTCCCCGCAGCGAAACGCATCGTCCCCGTCGTGCAGGACGATCTCCACGGAATCAGCGGTGAAATGCGCCCGGGCCGCCTGCGCCATCCGCCGAAGGGTTGGACGCAGCGCTTCGGCGTCGAACTTTGGTCCGACACCGGCGCCCCAAAGCTGCATAGTTCCAAACATTCGAAACCCACCCAGAACGCGTCCGGGAGAGATTCAACCTGAGGGAGTTAACGACCCGTCAAGCGCTACTTGGATGAGCTTGTTCAGCCTAATTTAAAGGCGCCGCCGATGGCGAGACCTCAGGGCAGATCCTCAGCGAGGATCGCCATTTCGAACATGAAGGAGCCGTCCTCGTCCTCGTCCTCGAAGACCACGCCGATGAACTCGTCGGCGATATAGACCTCGGCGGAGTCCTTCTGCTTGGGGCGCGGAACCAGGGTGATCCTGGCGTTGGCGAAGGTGCCGCGCAGGTGGCCTTCGACTTTACGCATGGCGCGTTCGTCCACGGGGGGCTCCTTTGGAATCTGAAGAGGCCGCGAACCTAGACGTTCGCGGCCTCCTGTTAAACCTCGACCGACCGATTTTGCGTCAGATGACGTAGTCGTACACAGCCTCGGCCAGGGTATGGTCCATGCTGCGGGCCGGTTCGTCGCAGGTCGGACAGTTGACCAGCCGCGCCGGGACCCCGGCCGCCGTGCAGTGGGCGGGCACCGGCTTCAACACCACAGACCCTGAAGCCACCTTGGCGTAATCGCCGATGGTGATGTTGCCCAGCACCTTGGCGCCGGCGCCCAGCAGGACGCCGCGACCGATCTTGGGATGGCGATCGCCGCGCTCGGCGCCTGTGCCGCCCAGAGTCACGCCTTGAAGCAAGGAGACGTCGTCGCCGATCACGGCGGTCTCGCCGATGACGATGCCGGTGCCGTGGTCGATGAAGACGCCCGAGCCGATGCGGGTGGCCGGGTGGATGTCCACCTGGAAGATCTCGGACATGCGGCTCTGCAGATAGAAGGCCATGGTGTCGCGGCCCTGGCTCCACAGCCAGTGAGCCACCCGCTGAGTCTGCAGGGCGAGGAAGCCCTTGAAGAACAGGAAGGGCTGCACATAGCCCTTGCAGGCCGGGTCGCGCTCGAACACGGCCTTGAGGTCCGCCTCTGCGATCTCCACCAGTTCCGGGGCGGCGGCATAGGCCTGCTCGGCGATGTCGCGCAGGCTCATGGCCCGCAGCTCCTGGTCGCCGAGCTTTCGCGCCAGCTGATAGGACAGGGCGTCGCCCAGGGTATGATGGCTGAGGATCACGGCGTTCAACAAGGAGGCCAGCGCCGCCTCGTCGCGGGCGGCGCGCTCGGCCTCGTTGCGCAGGGCCGCCCATACCGGCGGGGCGTGGCCCGGATCGATGACTTCCAGCCTTGCGGCGTCTTCGCGGCCCATGGGCTCTCTCCCTAGCTCAGCACCCGACGCGCCAGCGCCGGAGGCAAGGCCCCTTCCTGGGCCATATGGTAGACCCGAAGCAGCATCGCCACGGTCAACATATCCAACATATGACCTGAAAGCGCAGTTTCCAGCACTTCGCGAAAAGGCGCCCTGACGATCGCCAGGTCTTCGGTCTCGTCCGGCGCCACCGGAACGGGGGTCAGATCGGTGGCCAGGAAGCCCACCGCACGTTCATCGGTGACGGAGTTGGAAAGCTGGGCGCGCAACACTTCGCGCCAGGTCTCAGCCGCCAGACCGACCTCTTCACGCAGCTCGCGCCGGGCGCCCTCGAGGGGATCTTCCCCCAAAGGGCCGCCCCCTTCCGGGATTTCCCAGCTGTAGTCGCTGTGCGGAAAACGATTCTGCCCCACCAGGGTGACGGTCCCGTCCTCATGCAGAGGCAGAACCGCCAGGGCGAGGTTCTTGAACCTGACCACCCCATAGGGGGCCGTGATCCCGGTGGGCGCGGTGGCGGCATACTCGTCGACGGCGATCCATGGGTTTTCATAGACACGCCGGGGGGCGTCTGCGCGCCATGGACGACCATAGGGCTGGAGCCAGGATGGTTTTTGCGACATATTCTCAACTAGAATGACGGGCTATGCTGATGGCGGCGATAGAATCGCGCCCATGTCTACGAAAAGGAACGCCTTGACCCACGCTCTCCCTGCGCCCTCCCCGCTTGGAACCCCCATGCCGATCACCGCCAGCCCGGAGGTCCTGGACTTCCTGGCGAGCCGGCGTTCGGCCTCGGCCCTGACTCTGACCTCGCCCGGCCCCGAGGCTGGCGAACTCGACATGCTCCTGCGCCTGGCCAGTCGCGTGCCCGACCATGGCAAGCTGACGCCCTGGCGGATGATCGTCCTTGAACCTGCGGCCAAGACCGAATTCGCCGCACGCCTTGAGGCCCTGGCGCTCGGCCGCAATGATGCGAAGGCCGCCGCCAAGCTCGCCAAGCTCAAGACGCCCCCCATGGGCGTGGCGGTGATTTCGCGGCCGCGGCCCTCTGAGATTCCGGAATGGGAGCAACTGCTCTCCTCCGCGGTGGTCTGCGCCAACCTGCTCTATGCGGCCACCGCCATGGGCTACGGCGCCAACTGGATCACCGACTGGTACGCTTATGACCCTGAGGCCATGACGATTCTGGGCCTGGAGGCTGGAGAACGGGTGGCGGGCTATGTGTTGATCGGAACCGCCAAGGAGCCCCCGCTGGAACGCGACCGGCCCGACTGGACGGGCCTCGTCAGCCGTTGGAGCGCCTGAGGTCGGCCGCGGCCGACCGAAGAACGGCTCCTAGAATCACAAAGGCCGGACGGCGCAGATGCACCGCCCGGCCCCAGGTGACACGCCCGAGGAGAGTTGGGCAGTCTCTATATAGCTGATCATCGGCTATCCCGCCAGCGGGCGGCGAATTTGGCTGAAACCCAAAATGGGCCGCCATGACCTGGACGAATCCAGGGGTCGTTTAAGCTTGCAGCCTGCAGGCCCTGATCTTTGACGGGCGCCTCGAACATTGCCGCACCCGGCCGGCAACTCAGATTTCAGCCCCGCCCCCTATAGGCCGCTACGCCTTGGTCCGGCAACCAAAGCCCTTCAGGGGGCGGCCCCGACTGCCAGAATACGTCGATGGGGATGCCGCCGCGTGGGTACCAGTAACCCCCTATGCGCAGCCAGCGCGGCTGAGCCACATCGACGATCCTGCGCCCGATGGCGACCGTGCAGTCCTCATGAAAGGCGCCGTGGTTGCGGAACGACGCCAGATAGAGCTTCAGCGACTTCGACTCGATCAGCCACTGGTCGGGTGCGTAATCGATCACCAGGTGTGCGAAATCCGGCTGGGCGGTCACCGGGCAGAGCGAGGTGAACTCCGGGGCCGTGAAGCGGGCCAGGTACAGGGTGTCGGCCTGCGGGTTGGCCACCCGCTCAAGCACTGCGTCCTCTGGGCTGGCGAAGCCCGCCACGGGCTGGCCGAGCTGGGTCAGGTGGGTCTCTTCCATGGGCGGGCTTTAGCTCTGGTTCGAAACGCGGGCAACCGTGGGCGCGGGGGCGACAGCCGGCGAGCGCCTCGCTAAACCTTCTTCAGATCACATAGGGCGCAGACAATGATCTGCATCACTGGAGGAGGCGTCGATGAGCGGTCAGGATTTCAAGGACTACGTGGTGGTGGTGACCGGCGCCTCAACGGGCCTTGGGCGCGCGATCGCCGTCGAAACCGCCGCCCGCGGAGCCGGTGCGGTGATCGTCAACTATGCCCGCAGCCGTGATGCGGCCGAGGAGACCGGTCGTCTGGTGGAGGCCCGCGGCGCCCGCGCCATCCTGGTTCAGGCCGATGTGAGCGACGACGCCGATTGCCGCAAGATCGCCGCCGCGGCCGAGCCCCTGGGGCGTATCGACGCCCTCTTCAACAACGCCGGCATGACCCGGTTCGCCCCCAACCACGCAGATCTGGACGCCGTTTCGGCCGACGACTTCCTCGACCTCTACCGGGTGAATGTGGTGGGCGCCTACCAGGCCCTGCGCGCCTGTCGCGGCCTGCTGGAGGCCGCGCCCCAGCCCGGCGCCGTCGTCAACACCTCCTCCATCGCCGGGGTCATGGGCATCGGCTCCTCGGTGCCCTATGCCGCGTCGAAAGGCGCGCTGACCACCATGACTCTCTCTCTGGCCCGGGCCCTGGCGCCGAAGATCAGGGTGAATGCGGTCTGCCCCGGCTTCATCGACACGCCCTGGTTCGAGAAGGGTCTGCCGGCGGGGCGGGCCGAGAAGATGCGCGAAGGCGCGGCCGCCTCGACGCCGCTGAAGGCGGCTTCGACCGCCGAAGACGTGGCCGGAGCGACAGTCTTTCTGGCGTCGCCGGCGGCCCGCCACATCACCGGCGAGACTCTGTTGGTCGATGCGGGGACTCACCTGGGGTATGCCCCGCTGGCCATGCGCTAAACCTGTGGCAGAAGCGTGACAGTGCCGCGCCTTTTATTTTGGCGCCGTTTCTGAGGCGTGCCGAATATTTCACCACGGTCTAAGCTCAAGGCTCCGAGGGGCCGACCTCCGTTGATCTGCTCTCCTTCACCATGAGGATGCAGAACATCGGTCGGGCAAGGCCTGATCGGGAACTCAAGGGGATAATAAATGAAAACTCTCAAGCTCACGCTTCTCGCCGCCGCCGCCACCCTCGCCATGGGCGGCGTCGCCGCTGCTCAGGAATCGCCTGTCAGCTTCAATGTCGGCGTTGCGTCCGACTACGTCTTCCGCGGCGTCAGCCAAACCGACGAGAACCCGCAAGTGTTCGGCGGCGTCGATCTCGCCATCGGTGAAATGGGCTATGCGGGCGTGTGGGCCTCCAACGTCGATTTCGGTGACGACACCGCCGCTGAAGTCGACTTCTACGCCGGCGTCACCCCCACCCTGGGTCCGGTGTCGACCGACTTTGCCGCGATCTACTACGCCTATGTCGACGCGCCGTCGGGCTCGGACTACAACTATTGGGAATTCGCCGCCTCGGGCACCGTCCCGGCTGGCCCCGCTGAAATCGGCGCCGCGATCTACTACTCGCCGGAATTCTTCGGCGGCATCGGCGACGCCTTCTACTACGAAGTGAACGCCGCCGCTCCGCTGACCGACATGCTGAGCCTGAGCGGCGCCCTGGGCCGTCAAGAGTTCGACGGCGGCGGTGACTACACCACCTGGAACGTCGGTCTGGGCGTGGCCTTCAACGAGACCATCGGCCTCGACCTTCGCTATCACGACACCGATGAAGACGCCCTGGGCGACATCGGCGAAGGCCGCGTCGTGGCCAGCCTGACCGCCGCCTTCTAAGGCGCGGAAAAGCGACACTTCAGAAAGCCGTCGCCGAAAGGCGGCGGCTTTTCTTATTTCCAACACGATCACGCCCCAAAGCCCTCTCAGGATTTGGCGCACAGCCATCCTTGTCGCAGAGCCTGGGATCACTTCGTCCCCGGATTGAGTTTGGTTGGAGGGGTGGTAAGCCCCGTCTATGTTGTCGGCTCGCAGGGAGTCGTGGAGATCAGCCCATGATGCGGATGGCCTTCCGAGCGCAGACCGTTGTTGTCGATGTCGCCATCGCCGCCCTGGCCTTTCTATGCGCCTATCTTCTCTCGCCCTCGGCCTTGCCTGACCTTGGTTTCGACGGGCGATCGTCTCTCAACATCATCCAACTGACGGCGATCTATGCCGCCTTCGCCGCGGTGTTCACGACCCTGTTCCGGGGCGAGCTTTCCCCGTGGCGCTACGCCTCCATCCCCGACGCCCTAGTCATCGGCCGAATCGCAGCCCTGACTGCGGTCCTCTTCCTCCTGGCCGTCTGGGTGCTGGACCGCGCATCGACCCTGCCCCGTTCAGCCCTGGCCATGGCGGCGGTCTTTCATGTGACCGGATGCCTGGGCCTTCGCGTGCTCCGCCGCGCCATCCACGAGCGCGCCCTGGTCAAGGTCGCGCCGATCCGCTCCAAGACCGGGACACAGGCGCCGGCCCTGTTGCTGATCGGCCCGCCGGCCCTGGCCGACACCTATCTGCGCGACGCCGCCCGCGCCCACGACCGCCGCTATACGCCGGTCGGCATCATTGGCCTGGATCTGCGCGATGTGGGCCAGCAGGTCCGCGGTGTGTGCATCCTGGAGAGCCTTGACCGACTGGACGAGGCCCTGGTCGATCTACGCCGCTGGAACCGCTATCCGCGGGCCGTTCTGTTCCTCGACGAGCCCAGCAAGATCAAGGGGCTCAGCCCCGACCATCTCGGGCGCTTCAAGGCCGAGGGGGTGCGGATGCTGCGCCTGCCCAGCATTGTCGATCTTCGCCATCATGAGGGCGTGGCCCTGATGCCGCTGCGCGATGTCAGCGTCGAAGAGTTGCTGGCGCGGGAGCCTATCGAACTGGACGCCGCGCCCCTGGCCGCCCTGATCCGGGGCCGGCGGGTGCTGATCACCGGCGCCGGCGGCAGCATTGGCGGTGAACTGGCCCGACAGGTGGCCAGTTTCGACTGCGCCCACCTGACCCTGGTCGACAGCTCCGAATCGGCGCTGTTCGCCATCGAGCGGGAAGTCGCCGAAACCTATCCCGGCGTGTCGCGCACCGCCGTCCTCTGTGACGTTCGCCACGCCGGCCGGCTGCAAGGCCACTTCGCCGCCCAGACGCCCGATCTGGTCTTCCATGCCGCCGCGCTCAAGCACGTCTCCATGGTCGAACGCCACCCCTGCGAAGGCGTGCTGACCAATGTGATCGGCACCTGGAACGTGGCGGAGGCCGCCCGCCTCTGCGGGGCGGCCCAGATGGTGCTGATCTCCACCGACAAGGCCGTCGATCCGACCAATGTGATGGGCGCGACCAAGCGGCTCGCCGAAGCGGTCATCCAGGCCCAGCAGACCAATGGAGGTAAGACCCGCTTCGCCGCCGTGCGATTTGGCAATGTCCTGGGTTCGGCCGGCTCGGTGGTGCCGATCTTCAAGTCGCAGATCGAGCGCGGCGGTCCGGTCACACTCACCCATCCGGAGATGACGCGCTTCTTCATGACCATACCGGAGGCCGTTCAGCTGGTGCTGCACGCCACCGCGGCCAGCGCCGAGGACCGAGACGCCCAGGCGCGGCTCTTCATCCTCGACATGGGCCAACCCGTCCGCATCATGGATCTGGCCCGGCAGATGATCGCCCTGTCCGGCCGGACCCTGGGCCAGGATATCGAGATCGAGGTCACCGGCCTGCGGCCCGGCGAGAAGCTCACCGAGACCCTGCTCGACGAGGACGAACAGGCGACGCCTTGCGCGCCCAAGGTGATGCAGGTGGTGTCGAACTCGGCCGTGGGCATCACGCCGGGCCATCTTCAGACCCTCGAAGCTCTGGCCGAGCAGGCCGACGCCGAGGGCGTGCGCACCGCCCTATTCGACCTTGTCGGCCAGGTCCGCGGCCAGCGGCCGGGCGGCGCCCCGCGCCTGAAGGTGGTGGCGGGCGGCTAGGATCAACAGCCACGAGCCAACGCCCCTGAAGCCGGCCGCAGGGCGGCTTTAGGCTTACCATTCGGATATGATTGAAGCTCTTGGTTACGGCTGTCGCCCGGGGCGAGCGCGCTGAACCATCCGGTATCGCCTAGGCGGAGCCTGCGGCGGAAAGCCTACGCCCGGGGCCAGAGAGGCCGATCCACGCCACGTGACGCATGGCGCGGTCCACAGCGGCCTTGGCGGTCTCCTGGCAGGCGTCCAGACCGGAGGCGACGATCTCGCCCGCCTCGTCATAGACGCTCCAGGCCCAGCCGGACGTGTCCTGGCTCATGGAATAGGCGAAGAGCGGCTCAGACATTCCCAGCCCCTTTTGCGCTGCAACATCGTCAGACATCAGACGTCTCCGTAACGCACTGTGTCAAGTTTCGATCCCCCGCCGCCTAAGGCAGCGCCATGTCGCCGCGCAAATAGGCAGGCGCAGCGCCACTACTCCGCCGCCACCGTCTGGCCCCGGCGCTCACGCTCCAGGCGGCTGACAAGGGCGCCGTGCTCATCCCAGAGGGCCTGGGGCAGCCGGTCGCCGAAACGCTCATAGGCCGACGGGATCAGGGCCGCTTCCTGGCTCCAGATGTCGGCGTCTACGCTCAGCAACAGGTCGAGTTGGGCGTCGGTCAGGGAGAGGCCGCTCAAGTCGAGGCTCTCGCGGGTCGGCAGGCGACCGATGGGCGTATCCACCGCCTCGGCTCGGCCCTCCAGCCGCTCGACGATCCATTTCAGCACGCGGCTGTTTTCGCCAAAGCCCGGCCAGACGAACTTGCCGCGCTCATCCTTGCGGAACCAGTTCACGAAATAGATGCGGGGCAGCTTGGCCGGATCGGCCTGCGCGCCGAGCTTCAGCCAATGGGCAAAATAGTCGCCCATATTGTAGCCGCAGAAGGGCAGCATGGCGAAGGGGTCCCGGCGCAGCTCGCCGATGGCGTTCTCGGCCGCGGCCGTGCCTTCCGACGCCACGTTGGAGGCCATGAAGACCCCGTGGCGCCAGTCGAAGGCTTCGGTCACCAGCGGCACGGCGCTGGCGCGACGGCCGCCGAAAAGGATGGCCGAGATCGGCACGCCGGCAGGATCCTCCCATTCCGGGGCGATCACCGGGCATTGGTCAGCCGGCACAGTGAAGCGGGCGTTGGGGTGGGCCGCAGGCGTCTCGGACGCCGGGGTCCAGGGATTGCCGCGCCAGTCGGTCAGCTGCGGCGGCGCCTCGGCGGTCAGCCCCTCCCACCAGACATCACCGTCCGGTGTGAGCGCCACATTGGTGAACACGCAATTGGCGTGCAGGGCGTCGATGGCGTTCTTGTTGGTCTCGATCCCCGTGCCCGGCGCCACGCCGAAGAAGCCGGCCTCGGGGTTCACCGCATAGAGACGGCCGTCTTCGCCGAACCGCATCCAGCAGATGTCGTCGCCGATGGTCTCTGCCTTCCAGCCGGCCAGGGTCGGCTGCAGCATGGCCATGTTGGTCTTGCCGCAGGCGCTCGGGAAGGCCGCGGCGATATAGCGGACCTCATTCTGCGGCGAGGTCAGCTTGAGAATGAGCATGTGCTCGGCCAGCCAGCCCTCGTCGCGGGCCATGACCGACGCGATGCGCAGGGCGAAGCACTTCTTGCCCAGCAGCGCATTGCCGCCATAGCCCGAGCCATAGGACCAGATCTCCCGGGTTTCGGGGAAGTGGACGATGTACTTCTCGTCATTGCAGGGCCAGGCCACATCCGCCTCGCCCGCCGCCAGAGGCGCGCCCACGCTGTGAATGGCCGGTACGAAGAAGCCGTCTTCGCCGAGTTGCTCGAGCGCAGCGGCGCCCATGCGGGTCATCACGCGCATGGAGATGGCGACATAGGCGCTGTCGGTGATCTCCACGCCGATGGCGCTGATCTTCGAGCCCAGCGGCCCCATGCAGAAGGGCGCGACATACATGGTGCGCCCGCGCATGCAGCCGTCGAACAGGCCCTGCAACTTGGTCCGCATCTGCGCGGGCTCGGCCCAGTTGTTGGTGGGGCCGGCGTCGGCCTCATCGGCTGAGCAGATGAAGGTGCGGCTTTCGACGCGGGCCACGTCCCGCGGGTCGGAGGCGGCATAGAAGGAGTTGGGGCGCTTTTCAGGATTTAACTGGATGAGCGTGCCGCTCTCGACCAGTTCCGACGTCAGACGTTCCCACTCGGCGTCGGACCCATCGCACCAATAGACGCGATCAGGCTTGGTCAGCGCGGCGACTTCGGCGACCCAGGCGACCAGACCGGCGTGGCGGGTCGGTGCGGCGTCCAGCCCCGGCGTCGTGGTCACTTCCGTCATAGAACTCTCCATCACCTGGCTGTCGCCTCCCTCAGGCTGTGAGCCTCCCGAGGTTCATCTATGAACAAGTCCATAATGCGTGACACCCCCAGTGCAAACCACGGGCCGGGTGATTTTTTCCACTTCTGGTACATATTGCCAGCTTGACGACGGCCCCGCAGGTCCCTGTCCAGGGCTTTGGCGCCGATGGCCGCGCCATCCTGGCTCCGCCCTCGTCTACAGAATCCACGCGCCCCGCCCCAAAACAGAACCACCGCCCACCATGACGGTGGGCGGTGGGGTAGGGGCAAGACGGGAAGCGCTCAATCCGGGCGGCCCCCGCGATACGCTGATGGACGAGCCTAGAAGAAGCGTTCCGTGATGCGGATGGTGTCACCCGGCGCCACGGGCGTGAGGGGCGTCAGGGGATATTCGCGTTCAAGGGAAGAGTCCGCCCGCTTGATATAGACCCGCCGGCTGTTGGCCCGATAGGTGAACCCGCCGGCCGTGGCCACGGCGTTCAGCACCGACAACCCGTTGGTGTAGGGATACTCCCCAGGGTTCTGCACCTCGCCCATGATGTAAAAGGGCCGATAGTTCAGCACTTCTACGCTCACCCGCGGCTCACGGAGATAGCCCTGCTTCAGGGACTCCTCCACTGCCGTCTGGAACTCCGGAACCGTCAGGCCCTCGGCCGCCACGTCGCCGATTAGCGGCATGGATACGTTTCCAGACCCGCCGACGACGAATTCACCTGTCAGCGCTTCCTCGCCGAAAGTGATGACGCGGATCTTGTCGCCCGAGCCCAGGCGATAATCCGGAATGGCCCGGATGGCGGCCCCCGGCTCCTGGGCCTGGACGGCGCTGGCCACGGCCGAGGTTGCGATAAGGGCCGCAACCAGCCCGAGCAGGGACAAAATTCGCTGCATTAGAAATTTCCGCTCCGCATTCTCACAGGTCCCTCACGTTGTTTCTACCGCACTGCGGCGGGACTGGAAACATCTGCATCGCCCAGTTTTCTGCGACAGGCCAAGACGGCCACGCCGTAGATAACAGAATCATAATCCAGCCTTTCCAGATCATGAACCTCCCATTCAGGCTCTGTACATATTTACATCCATGCAACCACGTTTAGTTCTGAAACATACACCATGTAATTACAGTAAGGATTAATTGGATCTATCGTAAACAATCCACACAAGAGCTCCAGAAAGGGGTGGGTGTGGTGTTGTCTAGAAAGACTATATTTACTCAATCATCCATGGTTATTGCAGCATTAACTGTGACTGCATGTACGACCATGCCGGAACCGAGCGCGCCGATGAGGCTGGCCCAAGCCGCCGCCCCGCCGAGCGCCTTCCTCGACTTCTGCCGGCGCCAGCCTTCGGATTGCGGCGGCGCTCCGGCGGCCGTCATCCAACAGGTGGCGCAGATCGAACTGCAGCAACGCACAGCCGCTGAAGCGAGGTTCGCCACAGGTCGAAATCGCAATAACCTCGTCGCGACTTCCGCGGTCCAGACGCGGAGCGCCAGCTGGTCACAGACCTTCGCCGAGGCGCGCCGTCGCCGCGAAGCCCTAGACATCAACCTCACAGTTGCGCCGCCGACATACGACTGGTCGGGCTTGTTCGCTGCAGCCAAGGCCGACCAGCAAGTCCCGGCCGAGGTCTCGAGTTCGAATGCGCCACCGGTCAAGGCCTTGTCTTGGGCCAGCAAGGGCTCGAACCAGGCTCTGCCTCTGGCGTCGCGTCCCACAGAGCCAAAGGCCGTCATGACGCCGGCCCTGCTCAAGGAGCCTGCGCCGCTGACGTCCCAGACGGTCGAAGACCTCGGCGCTTCCACACCAATCGTTCCGCCCATGACGCCTGCCGTCTGGTCAACGATCAACAAGGTCAATGACAAGGTGAATCGGGCCATCGCCCGGCGCACTGACGCCGACAACTACGGGCAGATCGATCACTGGGCCACGCCCCTGGCCCTAGGTCAGAAGTATGGCGACTGCGAAGACTATGTGCTCGAAAAACGCCGCGCCCTTCTTGAGGCCGGCCTGCCCCTGAGCGCGCTGTCGATTGCGGTCGTAACCACCAGCTGGGGCGAAAGCCACGCCGTGCTGCTCGTAGCGACGGACCAGGGCGAGTATGTTCTCGACAATATCAATCCCTGGGTCCTCCCCTGGCAGAAGGCCAACCTCCGTTGGCATGAACGCCAAGTGGCCGGCAGCCCGTTTCGGTGGGCCATGGTCAGACAACCCCTCACCTTCGCCGCGAACAGCAAGGTCTTGCCTGCAGGCGGACGCTAGGCCTAATGGCCCACCAAGATTCTGCCCTCTCGGATCGTCAGATCTGAGTGGGCGGGAGGCCGATCAACTCGCTTGAGGCGGCGGTTTTCAGTTCGGTCACCGGATGAAGCCGCCAGCCACCAGGCCACACCAGGACGCGTCGTGAGCGCAGGACGAGGAAGACGCCGATCGGCGGCTACTGAGGAAAGGCCCGCCAGCCTTCGCCTGTGGCCGCCGCCCGAGGGCTTTGGCCTGGCGGGAGCGACGGCCTTCCTCCTTTTCTCCGCCCATCTCGCCTATGGCGCGCTGCTCGCCGAGCCAGCTCTGATCGCCACGGCGGCGGCGGCGCTGTTGCTGCTCGGAGCGCTGGCCACGCCTAGGCTTCGCAAGGATCTACTGCGCGTCCGCGGTTTGCTGGCTCCGGCAGTCCTGTTCCTGCTGGTCTTGGCCGTCGGCGTACTGTCCATGACGCCTTTTGCACCGGGCGGCGCTCATCCGGTCTGGTCCTATGTGGGCCTTTCGCCGGGCGCGGCCACAATCGACCGGTCAGCCACTCTGCTCGAATTGGTCAAGCTCATGGGACTTGGCTGCCTCTTCCTGGTGGGCGCGGCCACCGGCGCCTCTGACGAGCGGGCCAAGACCGCCGTCAATCTTCTCATCCTGCTGGCCGCCGCCCTAGGACTTTGGGCCTTTTTCGGCTTCGTCACCGGCGGCCTCTATCAGAGTCAAAAGGGTCGCCTGGAGGCCAGCTTTTTCAACCCAAACACCGCCGGCACGTTTTTCGCCGCCATGGTGATTGTGACCTTGGGGCCGCTCATGCGACGGCTTCGCGGCGTACGGCTCAGCCGCGCCGTCCAGGTGGCGACAGCGCACTGGGCCGCGCTTCTGATTCTCGTGGCCTGCCTTCTGATGACTGCGTCTCGGGGCGCCGCCCTCGCCACCGGGGCCGCCCTTGGAGGCCTCATTCTATTGATGCTCTTCTCCGGCAAGATCGCCTGGAGCCGGGCGACCTTTGGCGTGTTGGCGGGCCTGCTTGCGGCCGCTGTTCTCCTTTTCCTGTTCGGAGAGCGGCTCGTCGCCCGTTTCGAAGGCGTCGAGGAGAGCGCCGTCTCGCGAGGGGAACTTTTCGCCCTTCACTGGCAGGCCTTCCTCGCCTCCCCCTGGATGGGATACGGGCTGGGCACATTCGACATCGTTCACCGCACCCTGCTCGACGCGAGTTCGACCGAGAGCCTGTGGCGCATCCGGGCCACCCACAACGTCTACATCCAGTGGCTGGAGGAAGCGGGCCTCATCGGCGCGCTTCCCATGTTTGGCGCGATCACTGCTGTCCTGGCGATTACGGCGGTTCGCGGGCTCGGCCGCTCGCGGATGACCCACATCCTCTTCGCGCTCATGGCCTCGAACATCGTCTTTCTGGTCCATGGCTTTTCGGACTTCGCTCTCCAGACGCCGTCCATGGCGCTATTCTGGAGTTATCTTCTCGGGTTGCAGTTCGCCCTCTCGCAGGGGACGCGGCGATGACGACGGCAACAATGATCAAGTCTACGCTCATGGCGCTGGCCGGTCTGTTCACCCTCGTCGCAACAGGAGCGACATATTTCGCCCTGATCGCCCCGACGGACTCTGGTGCGCCATTCACCCTCTCGGCCGCTGAGAACCGCCGAGCGACTCAGGCGCTCCGCCTGACGCCCCCAGACATCGAAACCGCCACAAGGGCGACCCGGAAGGCCCTGACCCAGGCGCCGTATGATCCGTCGGCCTGGTTGAGACTTGCCTATATTGACGCAATTGATGGCGAACTGGGGGCAGAAGGCCTGCTGGCACTGGAGCAATCCTACCAACTCCTGCCCTTCGATCAGTATGTCGCCATCTGGCGGGTGCGCTTCGCCCTGGAGCATTGGGGCGCCCTGACGCCTTCACTTCGGACAGCTGTGAAGTCTGAAACTTTCGCTTTCGCCAGCACTTCGCGGTATTACGCCATGATGAGCAGCCTTGCCGCGGTGGAAAATCCGATTGGTCGCCTGCCTGCCGCGATGTGGCGCGCCGGAATGCGCGAAGAAAGATCCCAGATGCGTGCACAGAGGGCAGAGCTGATGCAATCGGGACACGAAAATGCTCAAACTAGGCGACAGTTACTAAACCGTCGCTAGAAATTGCTTGAGAAATGGGTACGCCTGTGGCCTTAAGTCACAAGGGCGCTCCTGCCCCCCACGTTCCTCTAAGGAGAGGCGCCATGAGCCTCAAGTTGATCGGCATCAGCGCCATTGCGCGCGCCCTTGTGTCGACCGCCGCCCTCGGCGCGGTCGCCTTCACTGCGACCACGGCCGCAGCCCAGCTCTCTGCGACCCAGGAAGCCCAAGCTGCAGCTCTGGCTGACTCCATCGCGGTTGCGGTGCAGCAAGCTCTCGCAGCCACCGCGGGCGAGTCCTCGGAAGTGCAGGAAGCCGCTGTCGAGGCGGCGACCGAAGCGGCCATCGAAGCCAGCGGCGTCAGCCCTGAAGTGGCCGCCGTGGCGCTCACCCGGGCGCAGGCCGCCCTGGCCCAAGCCGGCATCGCTTCGCCGGCCGTCAGCGCGGCATTCGCCTCGGTGGCCCAGGCGGTCCAACTCGCTGCGGCGGGTCCGGGCGCAGCGCCGGGCGCCACCGGCGGTCCCGGCGGCACGGCCCCGGTCGGTGCGCCTCCCGCGGCCGGCGGCGGCGGCGGCGGCGGCGGCGTCACCTACCCGTAAGTTGATGAGCAGGGCGGGGCGCAGCGCCCCGCCTTGTTTCTACATTTCCTTCTATCCATTCCCCGCACCCTTCGGTGCGGCGTTAATTTGAGGTGTCGGATCGTGACTGCGGACAAGCGCGTACTTGCGGCGAGCGCGGCGATCGCTGTCGCCGCCGGCTTCACGCCGGCTGCCGAGGCGCAGACGGCGCGCGGCGCCCTAAGCCAAACCTCCGGGGCCGAAAGCAACTTCGCCAGGGACCGGAATGTCAGTGTTCGCCAGCGGCCGCACGAGGGCTATGAAGCCCTCGGCCTGCCGGTCGGGACCTTCACGGCCTTCCCGAAGGTCTCGGTCACAGCCGAGCACAATGACAACATCTATGGCGCCTCGACCAACGAGACCGATGACTTGATCTGGCGCGTTCAGCCAGAGGTCTCTCTCATCTCCGGCTGGTCCAGACACTCGCTGCAGGGCTACGCCCGCGCCACGCTCAACCGCTACCAGGACAACGGTTCGGAAGACACCGACGACTACAGCGTCGGGGCGTCAGGCCGCTTGGACGTCACCCGCAGCACCCAGATCACCGCCAGCACCGATTGGGCGCGCCTGACCGAGCCTCGGACGTCGTCGAGCACGCCCCAGGCATCGGCCGCGCCGATCCAATATGATCTGGCCTCCGCCAATGTCGGAGCCTCTCACGAGTTCAACCGTCTCCGCGTTTCGGGCCGCTATGACCTGCGCGAATATGACTATGAGGACGGGCGCACCGCCGCAGGCGCGGTCATCGAGCAGGACGACCGAGATCGCACGATCCATGCCGTTGTCGCGCGGGCCGACTATGCGGTCAGCCCAGCCACGGCGCTCTTCGTCGAGCTCAGCCGCAACTGGCGCGAGTATGATCTGAGCCCCCCGGCTGTCGCGCTTGCCCGCGACTCCGAAGGCACCCAGGCCTTGGTCGGCGCCAATTTCGAGCTTGGCGCCCTGATGCGCGGCGAAGTCGGCGTGGGATACATCACGCAGGAATACGACGATCCCAGCTTCGACGAGCTTGAGGGTCTTGGGGCCCGGGCCCAGGTCGAATGGTTCCCCACCCAGCTGACGACCGTGTCCCTGACCGGCTCGCGCACGGTGGAAGACAGCGGCATTCCTGGCTCGTCTGGCTATCTGTCGACCAATCTTGGCGCCCAGGTCGACCATGAGCTGATGAGAAACGTCATCCTTACCGGCCAGGTCTCCTACGGCCAGGATGAGTACGAGGGCGTAGATCGTGATGACGATCGTCTGAATATTGGGGTCGGCGGCACCTACCTTCTGAACCGCTACGCCGGGGTGACGGTGGCCTACAGCTACTTCGACCAGACTTCGGGCGGCGCCAACGGCGGAAACGACTTCAAGGTCAACAAGTTGGGCGCGACGCTCACCTTGCAGTTCTGATCGGGACGGCCAGGTCCATGGGCCTGGCCGTCACTTTCCCGGCTTAGTTCGGCCTCAACATGGCCCTGGCTTTGCACGCCCCAGTAGGGGGAAGCCAGTTTCGGGACATCGACTTCGATGAACGCTTTTACGCAGTCCAACGCAGACTCCAGTTCCGATGACACTGGTGACGGCCCTGGCGGTCGGCGCAGCGGCGGCTTGGCTGACCAGTTCGATCTGCGGCGTCTGGCGAACATGTTCCGGCGGCGGGCCCGCCTCATGGGCGCCGTAGCGGCGCTCGTCTTCCTCGCCGTCGTCCTGGTCACCATGACGGCGACCCCCATGTACACTGCGACGGCCAATGTCATGCTCGACACCCGGGCGGAGCAAGTCGTCAACGTTGAGGCGGTTCTTTCCGGCCTCCCCGCCGATTCCAGCGTCGTGGATACTGAGGTCGAGATCCTGAAGTCTCGCCGCCTGGCCGAGCGCGTCGTAAACGCGCTCCAATTGGACAAGGACCCCGAATTCAATCCGGCTCTCCGATCGCCCGGTCTCGTCTCCTCCGCGAAGAACGCCGTCACATCGATGATCGCCTCCGTGACGCCGCAGGAGGCGCAGGATGAAGCCATCGCCGAGCAAAAGGCCCAGGAACGCGTCGTCGACAGCGTACTGAGGGGCCTGTCAGTCCGCCGCTCGGGCCTGACCTATGTGATCAATGTAAGTTTCGAGGCGGAGAGCGCGCCCAAGGCTGCGACGATCGCCAACAAGTTCGCCGAGCTCTACCTTCTGGAGCAACTTGAAGCGAAATTCGATGCGACGCAGCAGGCGACCAATTGGCTGAACTCGCGCCTCGAAGGTCTTCGCGACCAGGTGCTCGCCGCAGAGGCGGCCGTCCAGCAATACCGGATCAACAACAACCTGCTGAGCGCCGCCGGCACGAACCTGACCGAGACCGAAATCTCCAACTACAACCAGAGCCTGGCCGAGGCCCGCGCTCAGGTGGCCGAAGATGAGGCCCGCCTGTCCACAGCCCGTAGTCAGCTGGCCCGCGGCTCAACCGGAGACGACCTGGGCGAAGCTTTGAGCTCGCCTGTCATCCAACAGCTGCGCCAGCAGCGCGCGACCGTAAGCTCGCGGGTCGCCGATCTGCAGGGCCGTTACGGCGCCCGCCACCCGGAGATGCTGACGGCCAATCGGCAGCTGACCGATATCGACGCGCAGATTCAGGCAGAGATTCAGCGGATCATCTCCAACCTGGAGGCCCAGGTTCAGGTGTCTCGCCAGCGTGCGGCCGCCATAGGCGGCAGCCTGTCGAACGCTCGCGGCACACTGGCTGGCAACAATCAGGCCCTGGTGCGCCTCAATGAGCTGGAGCGGACCGCAGAAGCCTCACGCACCCTCTATGAGAGCTATCTGAACCGCTACAAGGAGACGAGTTCGCAGCAGGGCATCGAACAATCTGACGCCCGCGTGGTCTCACAAGCCACCATCCCGACGGGTCAGAGCTCGCCGAAGGTGCCGCTCAACCTGGCGCTCGGCCTAGTCCTCGCGCTCGGCTGCGGCGTGGGCGCAGTGGTCCTGGCCGAGATGCTCGACGCGGGTCTCGCCACGGCCGAGGACGTCGAACAGCGGCTGGACGTCTCCTATCTGGGCGCGATTCCTCTCCTGTCCTCCGTCGCCGAAGGCCGCGTCGGCGCGCCCATCGACTATGTCGTGGAAAAACCTCTTTCAAGCTTCGCTGAGGCGTTCCGGAACCTGCGCGCCTCGGTGATGTATTCACGCCTTGGCGAAACCGTGAAGGTTGTTGCGATCACCTCGGCGCTTCCCGGCGAAGGGAAGACGACCACGTCGGTCTGTCTGGCCCGTTCCGCCGCTCAACAGGGCAGCCGCGTGATCCTGGTCGACTGCGACCTGCGCCGGCGGTCGGTGAACCGGATGTTCGGCGCCGAACCGCAGCGCGGCCTCATCGAGGTTCTGGCCGGCGAGGCCACCCTTGAAGAGGTGATGACGATCGACAGCGTCACAGGCGTGCGGCTGCTCCCCCTGGCCAAGTCCAGCCTTACGCCCAGAGACGTTTTTGGGTCGGCGGCCATGGACCGCCTGCTCGAGCAGCTGCGGCAGTCCTATGACTTGGTGATCCTGGATACGGCCCCGGTCTTGCCCGTGGCCGACACGCGCGTGCTGGCCCCCAAGGCCGATGCCGTCGTCTTCCTGGCGCACTGGCGTAAAACGCCCCAGCACGCCATCGAGGCCGCCTTCCGCCTGCTGTCGGGCACCGGCGCCCATCTGGGCGGTGTGGCCCTGACCCAGGTCGATATGAAGCAGCAGTCGAAGTACGGCTATGGCGACCCCGGCTACTACTACGCCGAATACAAGAAGTACTATGTGAGTTGAGGGCTAGCCCTCTGGAAGTCTAATCCAGGGCTCTCAGGCTGAGCTGAAACAGCAGAGCCGCCGCGATCCAGAAGGATCCGCACGTCAAGGCCACGAAGGCGACCGTCTTTCGCGCCGACCATTGGGTCGGCGCACTGGGTGACAGGGATTCGCGCAGCTGGTCTTGAAGCCGTCTGGCCGGGCTTTCGCCTCCAAGATCTTCGGCCGAGGCCAGTCTTGCAGACCGGGGCGCAGGCTCTGGCGAAGAGATGAAAGGTGTCGCAACCGCTTCTGCGGTCTCAGGCTTAGGTTTGGCGCCCACGTCGTGATCCTCCGAGTGACCGGATCCTTGTAGCAAGGGGCGCCTAACAAACTGTCTCCATCCAGGTCTTGCGCCTGCTCTTGGAGCGAAGTTCGCCACGGCCCTCAACTGTCTTAATTGGGTCTTACCGACGTAACGAAGACGACAGCAGGATCGCCCTATGATTGCAGGGCGAGTTCACCAAGGGGATAGAATGCAGAAGGTTCTGGTCACCGGCGGCGCCGGCTATGTGGGCGCCCACACCTGCCTTCGGCTGTCCGAGGCGGGCTTCCTGCCGGTCGTCTATGACAATCTGAGCAATGGCCATGCCGAGTTCGCCCAATGGGGCCCGTTGGAGATCGGCGACATCAATGACGCCGCAAGGTTGGACGCCGTTTTCGCCGCCCACAGCCCCGCCGCCGTCCTCCATTTCGCCGCCCTGATCGAAGTGGGCGAGTCTGTCCGTCATCCAGACCGGTTCTACGAGAACAATGTCGCCGGCGCGCTGTGCCTCATCAATGCCGCGCGGCGGGCTGGCGTCGAAGCCATGGTTTTCTCCTCCACCTGCGCCACCTATGGCGAGCCCGAGCAGATGCCGATGGACGAGAGCCATCCGCAGACGCCCCTCAATCCCTATGGGCGCACCAAGCTGATGGTCGAGCAGATGTTGCGCGACTTTGATCGATACTCGGGCTTCCGATCCGTGGCCTTGCGCTATTTCAACGCCGCCGGCGCCGATTTCGACGGCCGCATCGGCGAATGGCACAGCCCGGAAACTCACGCCATTCCCCTCGCCATCGCTGCCGCCCAGGGTTCAAACGCCGGCTTCAAGGTCATGGGGCGGGACTATCCGACCCGGGACGGCACCGCCGTACGCGACTACATCCACGTTCTCGACCTGGCCGAGGCTCATGTGCTTGCGCTGAAGTATCTGCTGGCGGGCGGGGGCACCGAGGTCTTCAACCTCGGCACCGGCACGGGATCGACCGTGCAGGAGGTGGTCGACGCCGTGGCCCGGGTTTCGGGCCGCCCCTTCGAGGTGGCCGACGCCCCAAGGCGGGAAGGCGACGCGCCGGCTCTGGTGGCCGACAATCGCAAGGCTCGCGAGATTCTCGGCTGGAGCCCCAGCTTCGGTCTTCCGGAAATCCTTGAAAGCGCATGGAAATGGCACACGCAAGGCCTTCCGGCCCTGCAACAGGCACAGACATGATGGTTCTTGCCGCAGCGCACACTTTGGGCGCCTTAACAGGTGGCGCCGAGGGACAACACCATTCATAAGACAACTCAACCCTGCGACGAAATGACTAGATCGGCCTAGGGTCAGAGGGTAAAGACTGCGACAACCGTAAGGGGCTGCAGCGTGTATTTTTCAGGCACGAAGAACATCACCCTCGAGAGTACAGGCCTGACTGGCTTGCAAGGGGGCGCGTTGTACTCGGATCCCGCTGTAAAGGGCGGCCACAAGCTCAGCCTCGATATGTGTCGGCTTCTCGACATCGTCATCGCGCTGGCCGTGCTTCTATTCATCGCCCCGCTGATGCTGGTGATCGCCGGCCTTATCAAGCTGCAGGATGGTGGTCCGGCGCTGTTCCGCCAGTCTCGCATCGGCCAGGGCGGCGAGGCGTTCAAATGCCTCAAGTTCCGCACCATGGTCACCGACGCTGAAGTCCGGCTCAACGCCCTGCTGGCTCGCGATCCTGAGGCCCGCCGGGAATGGGAGCTCGATCACAAGCTGCGGAAGGACCCTCGGATCACCGCCCTGGGCGCCTTCTTGCGCAAGTCGAGCCTGGATGAGTTGCCACAACTGTTCAACGTCCTGAAGGGCGAGATGAGCCTGGTGGGGCCGCGGCCGATCGTGACGGCGGAAATTCCCCGATATGGTCGCTGGTTCGCTCACTATTGCGCCGTTCGGCCCGGCGTCACCGGTCTCTGGCAGGTGAATGGCCGCAATGATGTCTCCTATCGTCGCCGCGTCGCGCTGGATGTGCTCTATGCGCGCACGGTCGGCGTACGGCGCTATGTGCAGATCATGGCGGCCACCGTGCCGGCCGTGCTCCTGCGCAGCGGCTCCTACTGAGCCGCACGCGCTTTCGATCGTCTTCCGCGCGCCATGCCTGCGGCTAGTAAAAGTAAAAATGCCGGGGCGGGGGCCTGGTGCGATATGTCTCAAGCATTCAATCTCGTCGATGACGCCCGGCTGGCGTCCGATCTGGCCCGGCAGGCCGGGGCTCTTCTCCTGAAGGCGCGCGATCTCACCAGCATCACCGGCAAGCCCCTCGGCGCCCTGGGCGACGCGGTCGGCCAGCAGTTTCTCAGCCACTCCCTGCAAAGCCTTCGCCCGCATGATGCGGTCCTGTCGGAAGAAGCCACCGACGATGTCGCCCGCCTTGAGCGCTCGCGGGTCTGGATCATCGACCCTCTCGACGGCACCCGGGAGTATTCCGAGGGGCGGGACGACTGGGCCATCCATGTGGCCCTCTGCGTCGATGGGGAGCCCGTGGTGGGCGCCGTCGCCCTCCCCGCCCTGAATCTGGTCCTCGACACCAGCACGCCGCCGCAGATGCCTGACGCGCCGGACGGCCTGAAGATCCTCGTCAGCCGATCGCGCCCGCCGGAGGTCGCCAGCCGGGCGGCCGAGGTGCTCGGCGGCGAACTGGTCGGCATGGGCTCGGCCGGCGCCAAGACCATGGCCGTCGTCCGCGGCGAGGCCCACGCCTATGTCCATGCCGGCGGCCAGTATGAGTGGGACTCCGCCGCCCCGGTCGCCGTGGCGCTGGCCGCCGGCTTCCACGTCTCCCGCCTCGACGGCGCGCCGATGGTCTACAACCAGAAGGACGTCTACATGCCCGACCTCGTCGTCTGCCGGCCCGAGCTGAAGGACCGGCTGATGGCGGCGGTAGCCTAGGGTGCAATATAGCTGTCCTTATCTGCGATGAGTAAACTACGGGCGTCGGCCGTCCGTAGCGCTGGCTGGCTCTTCTTGCGCGCAGGCGGGCGCCAAGCGGCAAATACAGCAGCCTTTTTCACGATTGCCGCTCTTGTCTCCCCCGCAGCCTTCGGGTTGGCCTCCATAGCTGCTGCTTTGGCGATGATACTGCGCGCGGCGCTTCAGCGAGGCCTGCGAGACATCGTTATCCAACGGGCCGAACTGAGCGCAGAGGCGCTCGACACCGCATTCTGGCTAAATCTCTGCCTTGCAGGGGTCCTTAGCTTGGGGCTTCTTGTAGCCACGCCGCTGGTGGTCTTGGCCTATGGGCAGCCCTCGCTTGGGCCTCTCATCGCCGTTTCGTCGCTACTTCCCTTGATCGCTGGCCTGTCGGCAATCCAGGAGGCCCGGCTGGAGCGGGAGTTTCGGCACAGAACTCTCACGATCGCCCAGCTTTGTGCCTCCCTCCTAGCCGCCGTGATCGGGATCGGACTTGCACTCTCTGGTGCAGGAGCATGGGCCCTCATATTCTACAATATCGTTGAGGCCGCAGCGCTTACGATGGTCACGCTTGCGCTTGCGCGTTGGCTTCCAGGTCTTCGGTTCAGTTTCACCGAAGCGCGTAGCCAGATAAGATTTGCTTGGCCTCTGATGGTGTCGTTCACCTTTACGAACGGAAACCTTCGATTTGCGCAGCTTGTCGTTGGTCTTATCCTTGGCCCGCAGGCGACCGCCTATTTTCGCGTTGGTTCACAGGTGAATCAATTTCTTACTCAGACGGTGGCGGCGCCTATTGTGCGCGTCCTACTTCCTGCCTTTTCCAGACTCGAAGCCGACTTCGGCCGACACTATGTGCGAGCCTTAGCGGCCGTGTGCGCTTTCGCGTTCCCCGCGTTCCTGGGCGCAGCAGCCGTGGCGCCTGCAATCCTCCCCAAGCTTATGGGGGACGACTGGCAGATAGCCGCTGATCTGTCGGGTATTCTCTGCTTTGCTGTGTTTGCTGCTGTTCCGCTTCAGGTGCTTACGCCGGCTCTTATCGCGCGTGGGCAACCAGCGATGTCTTCGCGGCTTTCTATCGGTAGCGTCGTGGCTGGTCTTCTAGCCACAACGGTCGGAGCCTTTTTCGGCATATTCGGCGCTGCCTTTGGCTTTGCCGCCCGTAGCGTTGTGACCACGCCTGCAGGATTGCTCACTGCGTCTCGCATTCTCGGCGCCTCGTGGGGGGCTCAAATGCGCGCCATACTGGCCTATGGAGCCGCTGCGCTAGCCTGCTACCTCTCCGCCCGCTTGCTGCTTCTTGTTGATGCGGACGGTATCGCAGCGTGGGGGATCATCGCTGGAGCTGTCGTCCTTGGCGCGTCGGTCTACGCTTTAGCCGTGCGTTTCGGAATCCGATGGGCCGCGCCTGACGCATATGAGCCGCTCAAGGCCGCGGCTCCGGCTCGGCTACGCAAGTACCTCTAGCAGCACGGACCCAGATGGCACTCAAGGTCGCAATCATCCACTACTGGCTTGTCGGCATGCGCGGCGGCGAGAAGGTGCTGGAAGCCTTGTGCGAGCTCTTCCCAGATGCCCACATTTACACTCACGTGTACGATCGCAACGCGGTGTCATCGACAATCGCCGCGATGGACGTACGCACGACATTCATATCCCGCCTGCCCCGCGCCGCCCGTCGCTACAAAACCTATCTGCCCTTGATGCCCCTCGCCCTCGAGCAGCTTGATCTCAACGGCTATGACCTAATTATCTCAAGTGAGTCTGGACCGGCCAAAGGTGTTGTTCCACCGCCGAATGCCAAGCACATCTGCTACTGCCACTCGCCGATGCGCTACATCTGGGACCACTATCACATCTATAGAAACTCAGCTGGGCGCATCGCTCGGTTCACCATGCCGCTGCTTACCCACTACCTCAGGATATGGGACACAACGTCATCCGCACGAGTAGATAAGTTTATAGCAAACTCTCGTCATGTGGCAGCCAGGATTGATAAGTACTATCGTCGCGATGCCGACGTCATCCCGCCTCCGGTAGATGTTGAGAATTTCACCTCCAGCCCATCGACAGGCGACTACTACCTCTGGGTCGGCGAAATTACTCAATATAAGCGACCGGATATTGCTGTAGAGGCCTTCCGCAAGCTCGGCCGTCGACTAGTGATTATCGGCGATGGGGAGGAGCGAAAGAAGCTTGAGGCGGGCGCTCCTGCCAACATCGAGTTCCGTGGGCGCACGAGCACCGAAGAGTTGAGGCAGACCCTGCAGGAGTGCCGGGCGCTCATCTTCCCGGGAGAGGAAGACTTCGGGATTGTTCCGGTGGAGGCCATGGCGGCTGGGCGTCCTGTGATCGCCTTCGGCTCCGGCGGCGCCCTCGATTCCGTCGAGCCAGGTCTCAGCG
>NZ_JBALUY010000028.1:0-37813 GCF_036963605.1 Phenylobacterium sp.
GCTGACGCCGCCGTGGAAGCTCCGGCTCACTAAGCCATTCGCGAACGCCTCGGCGTTTTCGATGAAGGGCCGTCCTCTGGGGCGGCCCTTTTGCTATGGGCGCGCAATAGGCCTTGAAGCGATCCTCCTCTGGCCGCCAATGGAGCGATGCGCCCGCCCGCCGCCCCATCTGATTCCGGTTCGGACGAATCGCCGCTGATTCTCGACGTTGCGGGCCAACCGCGCTCGCGCCTCTATGGCGACGTCTATTTCTCCACCGAGGACGGCCTGGCCGAATCGCGGGCGGTCTTCCTGCAGGGCTGCGGTCTTCCCCAGGGCTGGGCAGGGCGACAGCACTTCACCGTCGCCGAACTGGGCTTCGGGACCGGCCTCAACATCCTGGCCCTGCTGGATCTCTGGCGCACCTCGCGCCCGCCGGGCGGACGCCTTCACATCTTCACCATTGAGGCCCACCCGCTTAGCACCGGCCAGGCGGGCGGCGTGCTGGCCGCCTGGCCGGAGGTGGCCGATCTCGCAGCCCTGCTCACCAGCCGTTGGCCGGGCCGGGCCACCGGCTTCCACCGGGTCGACCTTCCAGAACTCGATGCCACCCTGGACGTCGCGGTGATGGAGGCCGGGGCGGCGCTGCGGGCCTGGAGCGGCCGGGCGGACGCCTGGTTCCTGGACGGCTTCTCGCCGGCGCTCAATCCACAGATGTGGCGGGACGAGGTGTTTGAGCTCGTGGCGGCCCGCACGGCGCCGGGTGGCCGCCTGGCGACCTTCACCGTGGCCGGCGCTGTCCGCCGGGGTCTGCAGGCCCAGGGCTTTGAGGTGGCCAAACGCGCTGGCCACGGCCGCAAGCGCGAGCGCCTCGAGGCTTGGAGCGCCGACAGGCCATCTCCCGAGCCGCCCAGGCCAGGCGTGGCCGTGATCGGGGCCGGTATCGCCGGGGCCGCACTCGCCCGCGCCTTGCGGTGCGGCGGCGCTGATGTTCAGGTGTTCGACGCTGGGGGGCGTGGCCACGGGGCGTCAGGCAATCCCGCCGCCCTGGTGACCCCCCGCCTCGACGCCGGCCTGGGTCCGCTCCAGGGTCTGTTCGCACAGGCGCTGGCGCGGGCGGGCCAACTCTATGACGCCATTCCCGGCGCGGTTCTTGACCACGGCGTCATGCAACTGGCCCGGCAACCGAAGGACGCCGACCGATTTGCACGGATCGCGGCGTCGGACCTGTTCGAAGCCTCAGCCCTCGATCTCGCCGACGCCGAATCCGTGGCGCGGTGGACCGGCGAGAAAGTTGCAGGGCCAGCGCTTGCTCAGCATGCCGCGCGAGTGGTCCGCCCCGCCGCCATACTGGAGGCTTGGCTGGCGGACGTGCGGCTGGAGACGGTTTCGTCCATATCGCCCACCGGAGAAGGCTTGGCCCTGATGGGCCCGTCAGGGGCGGAGCTGTGGCGCGGCGACATGGTGGCCGTGTGCGCGGGGTCGGGCGCGCGCGCGCTCATTCCCGATGCGCCGCTTCAACCCGTTCGCGGCCAGATCTCCATCGCGCCCGGCCGGAGCGTCCGGGCCGCCGCCTGGGGCGGCTATGCGGCCTCCTCTCCCGAGGGGCTCGTCTTCGGCGCGACCCATGATCGGGATGATGCGGGCGATGACCTGCGCCCATCAGACCACCGACGAAATCTGCAGACCCTCGGGGAGGGGCTGCCCCGATTGGCGAGGGAGGTCGAGACCGCGGCGCTCACCGGCCGGGCCTCGGTGCGGGTGGTGACGCCTGATCGCCTGCCCATGGCGGGTCCGGCGCCTGGCGGCGCGCCAGGCCTGTTTGTCCTCACCGGCCTGGGGTCACGCGGCTTCTGCCTGGCTCCCCTCCTGGCCGAGCATGTGGCGGCGCAGATTCTCGGCGCGCCATCGCCGCTTCCCACCCAGATGGCCGACCTGCTGGACCCAGATCGCTTCCGGCGCCGGGCGATGCGGCGCACTGGCCAGGCGGCCGTTGAACCTTGATCTTCGACGGGCGTTCGCTTCAGTTCGGGGGAGCCAACCACAGCGCCAGACCGCAGGAGACTCCATGCGCACCCCGATCCTCGCCCTTGCCATCTCCGCCCTCACAGCCGCCTGCGCGCCCACGGCGGACCCGGGCCGTCTTGCGACGGCCACCACCTCCACCGAGGGGCGGGAGTGCTTCTTCACGCGAAATGTCAATGGATTCAGTGCGCCCGATGACGAGACCCTCTATCTCCGGGTCGGCGTCAACGATGTCTATCAGATGCAGATGTTCTCACCCTGCCCCGACATGGACTGGGCCCAGAAGCTCGCCGTTGTCTCCCGCAGCGGGTCCTCCGTCTGCCGGGGCACGGACGCCACCATCGTCGCCCCGGGACCGTTCGGACAGCAAAGCTGCATGGTGAGATCGGTGCGGAAGCTCACCGACGTCGAGGCCGCGGCGCTCCCGCCAGGCGATCGCCCATAGTCCCTGCCCCAAAAAGAAATCGGCGCCGCCCGAGGGCGACGCCGATGAGGTGCGGCCCGGACGGCTAGCCGCCCGGCCCACGTTCGCAGCGCCTAGAAGCGCTGCTTGACGCCGATCTTGAAGGTCCGGCCCAGCGGGTTCCCGTTGGTGTAGTCGTAGTTGTACATCGACTGCACGAACGGCGGGTCGGTATCGAAGATGTTCTGGATGCCGGCGCTGACCGTCGTGTTCCAGGGCAGTTCGAACTGGCCCGTCAGGTCGTGCTGCCAGAAGTCATCGCTCTTGCCCACATTGACGAAGGTCGCCGTGGCGCGATCGTAGCGGCAGGCGGCGCTGGCGCCGCTGGCCGGGCAGTCCTCACCGATGATCTCGGTGCCTTCGCGATACTGGACCTGATAGCGGACGTTCCAGAGACCGCCGTTGACGTTGATGAAGCCGGTCGCCCGCAGACGGGGGTAGGAATAGAACTCCCCGGTCAGCTCGTGGCGGCCCACCCGATCCTGCGCCTCCTGGATCACCACGTTGTCAGCCCCGAACAGGGTGAAGTCGCTGCGATCGTAGCTCAGCAGATAAGTGCCATCGAGGCCCATCGAAACTCGGGCGTCGACCATGTCAGTGCCGAAGAAATCGTCGAAGTCGTACTGGGCCTTGAAGTCGAGGCCCGACGTCTCGGTCGAGGGACCGTTGACGATGAAGCGGCTGACATTGATCACATTGGCCGGCGAGCAGGCCCCATCGAAGATGAAGCGCGCGACGATGGCCGGATTGGAGCAATCCAGGGAGTTGTAGATGGCCTGGGTCGGCTCCAGGACCAGTTCGTCCTCGAAGTCGAACTTGAAGTAGTCCACCGAGGCGCGGAAAGCGCCCGTGTCGAGCAGGACGCCGAAGTTGTAGGTCTTGGCCGTCTCCGGTTGCAGGCCCGGATTGTTGTTGGTCACCACGGCGCGATAGCTGCCGCCGATGTTGGACACGCCCTTGCTGCTGCCCGGCGAGATCTGGGTCTGGCCAGGGGCGCGGAAGGTGGTGCCGGCCGAGGCCCGGAAGGCCAGCCAGTCAGTGGCCTGGAGGCGCGCGGAAATCTTCGGGTTGGTGGTGGAGCCCACCTGCCCGCCGAATTCCTCATGCCGGATCGCGGCGTTCACTTCGAAGTTGTCGGTGAAGGGCAGACGCACCTCGGCGAAGAGGGCTTCCACGTCCCGATCGACGTCGTAGTCTTCCTGGGCGCCGAAGAAGACGAACGGGCCGACCGGATCCGAGCAGATCGGCAGGCCGTCATCGATGGAGTCGACGCAAGGTGTCGCCCGGACGTCGCCGAGGTTCTCCCAGTCGTCGCGCGAACGGCTGTAGCGGTACTGACCGCCGGCCGCCCACGCGATGTTGCCGCCGGCCAGTTCGATGCCGGTTTCGCCGTTGAAGACCAGGTCGGCGACCATGATGTTGTTGGTGCCGATATTGGTGTAGGTGCCGTAGAGCCATTCCACCAGGGCCGGGTCGTTGACCACGAGCGGATTGGCGTCCCCGCGATAGTAGGGGTTGTTGGCGCCGTTCACCGCGCTGACCGCGACGCTGTTGGTGAAGGGGTTGAAGTAGCGGCACGGGCCGACGCCGGGGGTGCCGGTGGCCGGATTACAGCCCTCGCCGCCCAGGCCGTTCAGGGCATGCTGGATGCGGTTCACCAGCAGGTCGTTGGTGACGATGGTGGACTCGGTCTCCATGTAGGTGAGGGCCGCGTCCCAGCCGATGCCGTTGTCGAACTCACCCTTGAAGCCGCCGGAAATCCGGAACGAGGTGTTCTGGATATCCTGATAGTCGGCGCCGTCGGGATTGGTCGGATGGCCGGCGTGGGCGATGGCGCGCCAAGCCGACTTGTTCATGGTCACGCCGCCGCCCATCAGGGCGCACTGGGCGGCGGTCAGCGGGGCGGCGCAGTTGGTGCGCAGATCCACCAGACCCGGATGGGTGGCCGGCACGAAGAAGGGCACCTGGCCGTTGAAGCCCGGAGCCGCCGTCGAACCCGAGGTGCCCCCCGCCGAGATCGGCGTCGGGAACTGGGTCGTCAGGTTGGCCGGCGACAGGCGCTGGTTCGGCACATCGCTGCGCTTCCAGGCCACTTCCCCGTGGAAGGTGATGTTGTCGGTGACGTCGAAGTTCAGCTCGCCATAGAGCTGGTAGTGGTCTTCCTCGTTCACCAGGTCGTTGAAGGCCGAGAACTGGAAGCGGCAGACGCTGCCCGTGGCAGTGTTGTCGGTGGGTGTCACGCCGGCGGTCAGCTGGCCGCCAAGCTCGTTACAGCCATTATCCCGGAAGAAGGTCGTGCCGCTCGGCGTGGCGTAATAGCCCGGATTGGAAGACCCCGACCAGCCGCCATAATAGACCGCATCCATTGGGGTGCGGGCCCAGTCGCGCTCGTTGATGTCGAGGCGCGAGCGGTGGCGATAGCCTGCGGTGAGCAGCACATTGCCGCGGTCGAACAGGCTGCCCCAGGCCAGGTCCAGCGTGTAGTCGCCGTCTGACCCATCGATGTAGGTGTAGTCCGCATCGACCTCGAAGCCGTCGAGGTCCTTGCGGGTGATGAAGTTGACCACGCCGCCGACGGCGTCGGAGCCGTAGGTGGCGGCCGCGCCGTCCTTCAGGATTTCCACCCGGCCGACAGCCGCGGTGGGGATGAAGCCGAGATCCTGCCCGCCGCCCTGGAAGGCGGCCTGGGTCGAGTCGGCCAGCCGGCGGCCGTTCATCAGCACCAGGGTGCGCGAGGCGCCGAGGCCACGCAGGTTGATGGTCGCCGTGCCGGCGCCGCCATTGTAGCGGTTGCTTTCCCCCAGGGCCGACTGGGACGCGCTGATGGTCTTGACCAGCTGGACGACGCTGGGCGAGCCCTGCCGTTCCAGTTCGGCCGCCCCGAGGACGTCCACCGGCAGGGCGGCGTCTTCAGGCGTACCGGCGATGAATGAGCCGGTGACCACGACCTCCTCGACCACGGTCGGTTGGGCCTGGGCGAGGGCCGAGCCGGCGCCTCCCATGGCCAGGGCGACGGCCATGACCGAGCCGCCGCAGAAATAGGTACGTTTCAACATTGGTTTCCTTCCCCCTCTTGGCGCCGATCCCCTTCTGACGTGGGGATTTTGACCCTTGAGCAAAAATGATCATCTGACGGCTTTGGCGAAAGCGCCAGAATTTTTTCAACGGCTGGACATAACCAGACTATTTGACCAAAGCGCAAGTTTTGATCCCAAACCCCTTACCTGCAAAGGGCTGGTGGGCATACTTCACCTTCGAGAAGGGGCGTTTACGTCACACTGCGCCCCGCCGTTTGGCGGGGAAATGGCGTCTGTTTCCGCTAGGACACCGGGACATCAGGCCACAGAGCCGCCGCATCCTCACCATATTTGACAATACCGCACATTCTACGGCCCCAGAGGCGTTCCCGCCCTTCAAGACCGACGCCCCCGGCGCGGCAAACCGATTCGCCGCCCGCCGCCTGGGCCTTGATTCGCACGGCTGGGATGGCGCCCGGACGGTGATCGGCGATCAGTTGAGCGGCCGAGGCCAGGCCTCGGCCAAAATCGCGTAGAGGTAGGTGTCACGCCAGACGCCCCGAACCTGCCGATCCTTGCGCATCTCGCCCTCCCGACGCAGGCCGAGCTTCTCCATCACGCGGTAGGAGCCCACATTGCGCACATCGCAGGTGGCGGTGATGCGATGCAGACCAAGCTCCTCGAAGCTGAGACGCAGGAGCGCCCGCCCCGCCTCGGTCACGATCCCCTGGCCCCACAGGTCTCGGCGCAAGCAGTAGCCCATCTCCAGGGCCCGATGGGGAATGTCGCGCAGGTGCAGGGCGATGGAGCCGACCACCACGCCCAAGGCCTTGTGCTCGATGGCCAGGCCCAGATCGAGCCTCGGCCAGGTCGCCTGCTGCTCAAGCACGCGGGCGATAAAGGCCGCGGTCTCCTCCGGCGTGTTCGGCCCCCAGGGCATGTAGCGGGTGACCTCAGGGTCGGAGCCATAGGCATGGACGGCCGGGGCGTCCTCCAGGCTGAAGTCGCGCAGGCGCAGGCGTTCGGTTTCGATGGGCAGCCGCAGTTCGGCGGGCGGTGGCATGGTCTCGGCTCCGGGAATAGCCCCTGGCGGAGACCTCATCGACCCCGGCCAGGCGGCGGGGTCTAAAGGAAGATGCGCTCTGAACCTTAGGCGCGCGCCATTCCTCGACCCCGAATGGGACCGTAGGAATTGCAGGCGGTGGCGGCCAGGGCGATCATCGAAGCCTCTTAACCGCCCATCGGCGCGCTCGCAAATCCTTGTTCGACGGGCCTATTCACATCCAGGCCTTGAGACCGAGCACCAGGCGGACATCGTCGGCCTCGCCGCCGGCGGCCTCGATCAGGTCAGCGCTCCCGCCCTGGGCGCCATGCCATTCAACCCCGACATAGGGGGCGAATTCCGGGGCGAACTCGTAACGCAGGCGCAGGCCGGCCGCCGCATGGCTGAACCCTGCGGCCAGTTGGCGGGCCGGGACGTCATTGGCCGAGGCCTCCAGCTCCAGGCGCGGCTGCAGGATCAGGCGCTGGGTGATCCGTTGATCGTATTCAGCCTCCACCCGGGCGGTCAGGTCACCGTCCTGCGAGAGGAAGGCCGCCGCATCGACCTCCCACCAGTGGGGCGCCAGGCCCTGGACGCCGAAGGCCAGGTGGCTGAGGTCATCTCCTCCGCGGACGAAATCGTGGCGCACCCCGAGCTGGACGTCCCAGAAGGGGGTGACTGCGCGGCCGTAGAGAAGCTGGACCTCGGCCCCCTCCAGGCCGCCGTCGACATCGCCTTCGCCCTCGGTCTTGAACCAGGCGCGGTTGATGTCCCCGCCGGCCCAGCCCTGCACATCCCACAGCCAGGTCGCCTCGCCCTCGCCGAAGGCGGCCTCCAGGCGGTCGATGATCAGGGCCGTGGTCCGCACGTCGCCATTCTCAGCCCGAAGCTGGTCCCGCGCCCGGGCCATCTCGGCGGGGTCGAAGTAGAGGTCGGCCGCGTGGGCGGGTCCCGAATCGGCGGCGGCCGGCGGAGGCTTGCTAGAGGAGACCGTCTCTGCGCCATGACCCGCGTGGGGTTCGGGCTTGGACGCCACGCTTGGCCCCATGTCGTGGCCGGCATGGGGATCAGCCGCCGGGGCGGGGCTGGCCGGCGCCGGCTCGGCCCGGTGATGGGCGTGGGGGTCGTGGGCGTCCTGCGCCCAGGCAGGACCGGCGGCCAGCACGGCCGGCGCCAGCAAAAGGGCCAGGCGGATCATGCGGCGCCTCCGTCCAGGGGACGGACCGTGACCACATTGAACATGCCCGCATGCATGTGCATCAGCATGTGGCAGTGGAACGCCCAGTCCCCGGGCGCATCGGCCGTCAGGTCGAAGGTCACCTTCGACCCCGGCGCCACATTGACCGTGTGCTTCAGCGGCTGATGGCCGTGGGGCGCGCCGTTCACCAGCTCGAAGAAGTGGCCGTGCAGGTGGATGGGGTGGGCCATCATGGTGTCATTGACCAGGGTCACCCGCACCCGCTCATCTCGGGAAAACGCGATCGGCTCGACGAGCTCGCTGAACTTGCGCCCGTCAAAGCCCCACATGAACCGCTCCATGTTTCCGGTCAGGTGGATTTCGAGACTGCGCGACGGCGCCCGCCGGTCCTTGCCCGGCGAAAGCGCGACCAGCTGGGCATAGGTCAGCACCCGGTGGGGAACGTCCTCCAACCCCATGGGCCGCTCGTCCAGGCGGCTGACCGGCGACGGCGCGATCATGTCCACCCCGACGCCCACGGCCATGCCGGGCGGCGCCAGGGCCTTGTCGCGCATCTGGTGAGCCCCATGCTCCATGGCGGCGGGCGCCGCAGGCCCATGGCCCATGGCCGCATGGTCCATGGCGGCGTGATCCATGCCCGCCATCGACCCCATGCCGCCCATCCCCATGTCGCGCATGGTCAGGGTGGGAACTTCGCGTAAGCGCGGAACCTCGGCGCTCATCCCCGCCCGCGGCGCCAGCATCCCCACCGCCATGCCGGAGCGATCCACCGACTCCGCCACCAGGGCGTAGGCCTGCTCGGCCTTCGGCTCGACGATCACGTCATAGGTCTCGGCCACCGAGATCTGCAGCTCATCGGTCTCTACCGGGCGCACATCGGCGCCGTCGGCCTGCACCACCCGCATGGCCAGGCCCGGGATCCGCACATTGAAGATCGACATGGCCGAGGCGTTGATGATGCGCAGCCGCACCTTCTCGCCCGGCCAGAACAGGCCGCGCCAGGGCGCCTGCGGACCCTGGCCGTTGATCAGATAGGTGTAGGTGGTCCCGTTCACGTCGGCGATGTCGCGGGGGTCCATCCGCATGGCGCCCCACATGCGCCGCTCGGCCAGGCCCATCCCATCCTCGCCCGACACCAGCCCCGAAAGCGTGGTCCGGGAGCGGTTGAAATAGCCGGGGCTCTTCTTCAGCTTGGCCAGGATCTCGTGCGGATGGATGAAGCTCCAGTCCGACAGCACCAGGACGTGCTCGCGATCATAGGCCACAGGCTCGGCGCCGGCCGGATCGACCACCAGCGGGCCATAGCAGCCCATGGCCTCCTGCAGGTTGGAATGACTGTGATACCAGTAAGTCCCCGCCTGGATCACCGGGAACTCGTAGTGGAAGGTCTCGCCGGGCTTGATGCCCGGAAAGCTGATCCCCGGCACCCCGTCCATCTGGAACGGCAGCAGCAGGCCATGCCAGTGGATGGAGGTGTCCTCCGCAAGGTCGTTGGTCACCGACAGATGCGCGTTCTGGCCCTCCCGCAGGCGGATCAAGGGCGCCGGCAGGGTCCCGTTGACCGTCACCGCATGACCGGTTTCACCGCCGAGCGAAAACGGCGTGTGGCCGATCCGCAGGGCGATGTGGTCGCCCGAAAGCGCGGCCGGCGCGCCAGACGACGCCCCGCCCTGCGCCCAGGCGGGCAGCAGGCCCTGGGTCGCCGCCGCGGCGCCAAAGGCCAATGACCCGGCCAGCAGTCGGCGTCTGTCAGTCTGGATCATCCCGGCGGCTCCGCAGGTCTCTCAATTATGCCCCATGGGGGTATACCGTCGTGCCTGGCGTCGGGCAAGGCGACGGCGCGCCGCGAACGCCTGCGGAACAGCCAAGCCTGTTGGCGCATTAGGTCAGCGTGATCGCCCTCCTCCTCGACCTTTCGAACATCCTCGGCGGCTTCCTGCTGGCCATCGGCCTGCTGGCGCGCCTGCCCTCGGTCGGCGACAACCTGGCCGACGCGGCCCGCAAGCTCGGCCCCCTGGGCTGGATCGTCGGGGTCATCGCCCTGATCTGCGGCGGCTATTACCTGATCGTCCACCTGACCAGCGGCCCGCGCCTCTTCCACTTCGAGGTCGTCGCCATCATCACCGGCGTGCTGCTGTTGTGGGACCGCCTGGGCTTGGCGCGCCGGACCGGCCAGGACATCCCCGAGAGCCGATCGACGGGCGCCGGCCTGATCGTCGCCATCTTCGGCGTGATCGCCATCCTCGTCGGCCTGCAGGGCCTCTTCACCCCGAACTAGGGGCGTCCCAACCTCGGCAGGCTTGCGCGCATAGGACCGTGAGAAGGTGCAGCGCTCTCGTCGCGTGGGGACTGCGCACGCGGGGGAATCGGCGCAGCTTGGCCAGCATGAGCACAGCCGTGAGCTTTCGCTGGGACAGGCATTGGCCCTACGTGGCCGGAATCTCCACAGCAGCATTTCTGCTCGGTGGTGCAGCTTTTAACGACGAAGTCGGGTTGTTTGGCTCGATAGTCGCCGCTTGGGTTCAGGCCCTCGGCAGCCTCGCAGCCATCTTCTTCGCGTGGAGTGCAGCGAAAAGGCAGTCAGACGAGGAACATCGGCGGCTCCGAGCCTTACAGATTTCTGAGATCACATCAAACAGAACAGCCGGCATTGCCATCGTCCTTATGGCAGCCGAACGCCTTCACCAAATGGCTGACACTCTCGAAGAGCCTAGTACAAGAGAGGTAGCTGTTTTGGCGGCTCGCGGGGCAATACAAGCAGCGGCCACCACCTTTGGCGCATTCCCCATTCATCTGATGGGAGATCCTCGTGGAATAATTCAGATCTCCCATATCGGAGGGACGTTAGATATCGCGCAGCAAATGCTAGCTGCTCTGGAGGGGAGCTTCAAAGACGCGGCAGAGCACCAGAATGCTATAGACGCTGCCGCGGTCAATCTCCGGGGTTTTGGTGAACACTTGGACGACAAAGCTAAAAAGCTTATCGAATATTACGGCATCCAGGCTCCGTTTGATGGATACCAAGCGGAGCTTGCCGGCTAACCCTACCCGCCCCTCGCTAGAGGTGGCCCATGGCTCTTTGGCACCCACGCACACATGTGGATGCTGTCGGCGATGGCATCCAGAGCGCCGTCCGGCGATCTCGCGCGGGGCATGTGACTCGAAGAGCGTCAGATTAAGGGAATGGTGGACGCGACAGGGATTGAACCTGTGACCCCCTCGATGTCAACGAGGTGCTCTCCCGCTGAGCTACGCGTCCATACCGACGGCCCCTTTCGGGGACGGGAAGGGCGGCGGTATAACGGGCGGCCCGCGCGGGCGCAAGCGCAGAAAGCCGCCGAACGCCGCGAGGTTCAGGCGGCCATCATCCGCTCCACCTCGGCGACGATCTCGCGCAGGTGGATGGGCTTGGACAGCACCTTGGCGCCGGCCGGGGCCTGATCGCCAGCGGCGAGCGCCACGGCGGCGAAGCCGGTGATGAACATGATGCGCAGGGACGGATTGCGGGCGGCGGCCAGGCGGGCCACCTCGATGCCGTCCATGCCGGGCATAACGATGTCGGTGAGCAGCAGGTCCCAGTCCTGATCCAGGACCGAGGCCGCCTCCTCGCCATCGGCGCAGGCGCGGACCTCATAGCCGGCGCGCTCCAGGGCGCGGGCCAGGAAGCCGCGCAGGGAGTCGTCGTCCTCGGCGAGAAGAATGCGGGGCATGGGCGATTCCAGGGCGTCGTCTTTCATGGAGCGACCATAGGGGCGGCTTTGTAAATCCCCGATGAACCGCCCCCACGCCTTTGGCCCCCGATCCGTTTGACCCCGGCGCCGGCGCATCGTCATATGCAGCCCATGTCCGCGGTCGAGCCCATTGACGTCGCAGAGCCGGCCCCAGCAAGGCCGGCGGGCTTCGAGGTGCGCCGCGCAGCCCTGCCCGGCGCGCCGCCGCCGACCCCGGTAATCTTCGCCTCGCCCCATTCCGGGCGCCTCTATCCCGAAGACATGATGTCGGCCGCAGCCCTCGACGCCCGGGCCATCCGCCGCTCAGAGGACGCCTTTGTCGACCAGCTGGTGGAGGCCGCGCCGGCCGCCGGCGCCGCCCTGATCACCGCCAGCTATGCGCGGGCCTATATAGATGTGAACCGCGACGCCTTCGAACTCGACCCCGGCATGTTCATCGACGAGCTGCCCGACTTCGCCCGCAGCCGCACCGCCCGGGTGGCGGCCGGACTGGGCGCCATCGCCAAGGTGGTCTCCGAGGGCCAGGAGATCTATGCCCGCAAACTGACCTTCGCCGAGGCGCAAGGCCGCATCGACGGGGCGCACCGGCCCTATCATGCGGCGCTATCCCAGCTGATCGCCGAGGCCCAGGCCGCCCACGGGGTGGCCATCCTGGTGGACTGGCACTCCATGCCCTCGATCGCGGCCAAGGCGGCCGGCGTCGGCGGCTGCGACATGGTGCTGGGGGACCGGTTCGGCGCGGCCTGTTCGAATACGCTCACCCGGCTGGTCGAACGGGAGCTTGAGGCCCGCGGCTATAGGGTGGTGCGCAACACCCCCTATGCCGGCGGCTACACCACCGAGCACTACGGCCGCCCAGCCCGGCGGGTCCACGCCCTGCAGATCGAACTGAACCGGGCGCTCTATCTGGATGAAGAGGCGCTGGCCCCCACGGCCGCCTTCGCGCGCCTTAAGGCCGACATTGAGGCGCTGACCGCCGCCCTGACAAATGAGGACTGGACGGGGCGGCTCTAGGCGGATGCGCTCATCGCGCCGAGAACATCTGCGCCACCTTTTTGCGGAGCGCCTCTGTCTCCGGTCCCGGCGTGAAGGCCGGGATGGTCAAGAAGTCCTCTAGTTGCGCGCGCGAAAAGTCCGACAACCGGTCGGGACTCCCACCGTCTATAGCCTCAACCATCGCCGGGCCGCGCAGAAACACCGGATCCACCAGCTTTAGCTGACCCTGGGCGTCGACCAGCACCTGCCCGGCGCGAATATCGGAGCCGCCCCAAAGGGCGTAGCGCGCCTGGCCCTGCCTCATGAGGGCGAGGATCTTCTCGCGCAGCGCCATCAGATCGGGATCGGCGGGATCAAAGGGCCCGGTGTCCTGCTGAATCTCATAGCCACTGTGGTTGGGCAGGCCGAGGGCGGCGCAGAAAGCGGCCGCAAAGGGCTCAGGCGCAGCCCAGAGGCGCTCGATAAAAGTCGCGTAGCCGTCGCGCCGCAGCGGGACGACCATCTTCACTTTCGGAAGCCACCGGTTGCCGGGGCCATCCAGGCACGCTTGCGCGAAGAGGGCGTAGGCCGGGTCGAAGGGCGTGACCCGCACGGCCCAGGGACTGTCGGCATGGCCATAGACCCAGGACCAGTCGCCACGGCCGATCTCCATCCAGCCGGCCCCAATCAGGCGCTCGCAAGCCTCGGCGGCAGACATCTCACGGGTGAATTCTGGAGGATCGCTCACGGTCTTGGTCCAGCACTGGGCCGGCCGACCTTAGGACAGCACCAAGCGCCTGCGCCAGACGCCCGTGCGCGCCCTCGCAGCGCAAAAAAAAGGCCGCGCTCGAAAGCGCGGCCAGTTCATTAGGGAGGAAACGCCCAGGAAGGGCAGAGACGTCCGAGGACGCCTCACGGTTCAAATGTACGGTGCGGCGCACAAAAGGACAAGCGCCAAAGTGTCGCAATTGCGCAGGGAAGCCGAAAAATCCCACTTTATGCTGTTTTTTCAATAGGCTTAGAGGTTGGGATCACATCGTGTTTCGTGTTGCAACGCACAAGACGACGTTCGGCCATTGAAAGACTGACACGACTTCGCGCTAGCCCTGGGGCGTCTTGTCCCCTAAAAGCCGCCGCTTCCGGAAAAGGTTTCCCATGTCGCTGCGCAACATCGCCATCATCGCCCACGTTGACCACGGTAAGACGACCCTCGTCGACCAGCTTCTCGCCCAGTCGGGCGTGTTCCGAGCCAATGAGGCGACCGTCGAGCGCGCCATGGACTCCAATGACCAGGAGCGCGAGCGCGGGATCACCATCCTGGCCAAGTGCACCAGCGTGCTCTGGAACGGCAAGGCCGGCGAGACGCGGATCAACATCATCGACACCCCTGGCCACGCCGACTTCGGCGGCGAGGTGGAGCGGATCCTGGGCATGGTGGACGGCTGCGTCCTGCTGGTGGACGCCGAAGAGGGCGTCATGCCCCAGACCAAGTTCGTCCTGGGCAAGGCCCTGAAGATGGGCCTGAAGCCCATCCTCTGCCTGAACAAGGTCGACCGGCCGCACGCCGATCCCGACCGGGTTCTGAATGAGGCCTTCGACCTCTTCGCCGCCATGGGCGCCACCGACGAGCAGCTGGACTTCCCGCACATCTACGCCAGCGGAAAGAACGGCTGGGCGACCCTGGACATGGCCCAGCCCAACGACACGCTGGCCCCCCTGTTCGACATGATCGTCGAGCATGTGCCCGAGCCCAAGGCCGTGGCCCGGGCCGATGCGCCCTTCCAGATCCTGTCGGTGCTGATCGAAAGCGATCCCTTCCTGGGCCGCCTGCTGACCGGCCGCATCGAGTCGGGCAAGGCGACGCCGGGCCTGGCCATCAAGGCCCTGTCGCGGGACGGCAAGGAAATCGAGCGCGGCCGCATCACCAAGGTGCTCGCCTTCCGCGGCCTGAAGCGCCAGCCCATCGAGGACGCCGAAGCTGGCGACATCGTCGCCATCGCCGGCCTGTCCAAGGCCACCGTGGCCGACACCCTCTGCGCGCTCGACGTGACCGAGGCCCTGCCGGCGCAGCCCATTGATCCGCCGACCATCTCCATGACCGTCTCGGTCAATGACAGCCCGCTCGCCGGTCGCGAAGGCGACAAGGTGCAGAGCCGCGTCATCGCCGCCCGCCTGCTGAAGGAAGCGGAGTCCAACGTCGCCATTCGGGTCACCGAGACCGCCGAGAAGGACGCCTACGAGGTCGCCGGCCGCGGCGAACTGCAGCTGGGCGTGCTGATCGAAGGCATGCGCCGCGAAGGTTTCGAGCTCTCCATCAGCCGCCCCCGCGTGGTCTTCCAGAATGACCCGGAGACCGGCGAGCGCCTGGAGCCCATCGAAGACGTGATGATCGACGTGGATGACGAGTTCTCCGGGATCGTCATCGAGAAGCTGTCGGCCCGCAAGGCCGAGCTGAAGGACATGGGCCCCTCGGGCGCCGGCAAGACGCGGATCAGCCTGATGGCCCCGTCCCGCTCGCTGATCGGCTACCAGGGCGAGTTCCTCACCGACACCCGCGGCTCGGGCGTGCTGAACCGCGTGTTCAGCCACTATGAGCCCTACAAGGGCGCCATCGACGCGGGCCGTAAGGGCGTGCTGGTGGCCAATTCCGACGGCGAGACCGCCGCCTTCGCCCTGTGGAACCTGGAAGACCGCGGCACCATGTTCGTGGGCGCCGGCGAGAAGACCTATCAGGGCATGATCATCGGCGAGAACGCCCGGGCCGACGACCTGGACGTCAACCCGATGAAGGCCAAGCAGCTGACCAACGTCCGGGCCTCGGGCAAGGACGAGAGCATCCGCCTGACTCCGCCGCGCCGGCTGACCCTCGAACAGGCCATCGCCTATATCGAGGAAGACGAGCTGGTCGAGGTGACGCCCAAGAACATCCGCCTGCGCAAGAAGGTCCTGAACCCGAGCTTCCGCAAGAAGCGCGTCAAGGAAGACTAGAAACTACGCGGCCCAGGCGCGCTCCGCCTGGGCCAGCGCCTACTGTGGAAAATGCTCCACGTGGGTTTCGGCCGTGCGGCCGAAATAGAGCACCCTGCGCCCCAGGAACGAGACCAGGTAGCCGGCGCAGCCTGCGGCCTTCGCATGGCTGCAGAAGGCGCCGTAGCTGTAGTCCGGCGGGTTGGCCTGAGCCCACCTGACCCGATCGGCCAGGCCGGCCGCGTCGAAGATCGCGGCGACGCCGCCCTCGGAGGGCGGGTTGTCGATCACCACACTGTCACCGTCGGGCAGGACGTAGGTGGTCGCATTGCCGCGATAGTCCACCAGATAGCCTTCGAAGCCCGCCGCCATCAGCCTCCCAATAATCTCCGGGAAGGGGGCGGTCCCCTCATAGGCCGCGGCCAGGCAAGCCTTCGCCACTTCGATCTTCTGCGCCTCCATGGCGGTCTCCTCTTGCATGGGGTGGGGATCGACGCCGCCTCAGGTGATCGGCGCCGCGTTCAGATTTTGGGCCGCCGCAAGCTTGCGCAGCAGGCGTTCCAGCTCGCCGCGCTCTTCGGGCGTCAGCCCTTCGAAAGAGGCCGCGTCGTTCTGATCGGCCAGGGCGGCCAGCCGGGGCACAAGGGCGTGGCCCGGGGGCCGGAGCGTCAGGCTCTGACGCCGCCCGTCGCCACCCGCCTCCCGGCGCTCAACCAGGTCCTTGGCCGCCAGGCGGTCGGCCAGCTTCGAGATCGCCCCCCTGGTCATCCCCATGCGCTCGGCGAGCTGCGAAGGCGCCATGGGCTCGACATCATACAGGGCCCGCAGGAACACCCATTCGGCCACGGTGACGCCCTCGGCCTCGACGCGGCGGGCAAAGCTCTGGGACACCGCATTCGACACCAGCCTCAGCCAGTAGCCGAGGTGGTCCGTCAGATCGGCGGGCGAAGGTCGGTTGCGCATGGGGTCTCCACAAGTTGACTAGGAAACTACATGACCAGGTTTCCTAGTCAACTTGATGTCTGCCCGCCGGGCTGGCCTAGAGTGGCGGGCCGCCATCCGGATCTTTCCATGCCCGACGCCACCTTCACCGCCCTTCCCACCACCATCTTCGAGGAGATGAGCGGACTGGCGCGGACCCACGGCGCCATCAATCTGGGCCAGGGCTTTCCCGACGATCCCGGGCCTGAGCCTGTGCGGCGCAAGGCGGCCGAGGCGGTGCTGGATGGCTACAACCAGTATCCGCCCATGGCCGGGCTGCCGGAGCTGCGGGCCGCGGTCGCCGGTCACTACCGCCGCACCCAGGGGCTCGAGCTCGATCCGACCACCGAAGTGGTGATCACGTCCGGCGCCACCGAGGCCCTGGCGGCGGCCTTCCTGGCCCTGATCGAGCCCGGGGACGAGGTGATCGTCTTCCAGCCCCTCTATGACGCCTATCTGCCGCTGATCCGCCGGGCCGGCGGCGTGCCGCGGCTGATCTCGCTCTCGCCGCCCCACTGGCGGTTCACGCGGGCCATGCTGGAGGCGGCGATCATGCCGAAGACCCGCTTCGTGGTGCTGAACAATCCGGTCAATCCCACCGGCGTGGTGGTCCCGGACGCCGACCTCGCCCTCCTGGCCGAGCTCTGCGTGGCCCATGACCTGATCGCCATCTGCGACGAGGTGTGGGAGCAGGTGGTCTTCGCGCCCGCCGTCCACCGGCCGCTGATGGGCTATCCGGGCATGGCCGGGCGCTGCGTGAAGATCGGCTCGGCGGGCAAGATGTTCGGCCTCACCGGCTGGAAGGTGGGCTTCATGTGCGCCGCAGCCCCCCTGGCCCGCCACATGGCCAGGGCCCACCAGTTCCTGACCTTCACCACTCCGCCCAACCTGCAGGTGGCCGTGGCCTTCGGGCTGGACACCCTGGGCGACTGGCTGGCGCAGATGCCAGTCGGCCTGGCCGCCAGCCAGCAGCGCCTGGCCGAGGCGCTGACCCAGGAGGGCTTCGCCGTCCTGCCCTCGCAGGGGACCTATTTCCTGAACCTCGACCTGGCCGCGTCGGGGGTGACCCTGGCCGACCACGCCTTCGCCCGCCTGGCGGTGGAGCAGGCCGGCGTCGCCACGATACCGGTCTCGGCCCTCTACGAGACCGATCCCGTCACCACCATCCTGCGCCTGTGTTTCGCGAAGGCCGACGCCACCCTGGATGAAGGCGCGGAACGGCTGGCGCGCGCGCGCGACCTGGCAGCTCAGGCGGCTCAGGCGGCGGGCGGCCGGGTCATATAGACATCCAGGTCGTCGCGGCCGGTCTCCACAAAGCCGCGGCGGTCATAGAGGCGTCGGGCGTCGCTCTCGCGCAGGACGGTCAGGATGACCTGCGCGCCCTGGGCGTCGGCCTCGGTGAGCAGCGAGTCGAGCACGGCCGACCCCAGTCCCCGGCCCTGCCAGTGCGGCTGCAGATAGAAGTGCTCCAGCTTCAGCACGCCGGTCCCGGTTGGGAAAAAGGCCACGCAGCCGGCCATCTCATCGCCCATCATGATCAGGCGAGTGGTCTCGGGACGATAGGTCTCGGCGAACCAGGCCCGCGCCCGATCCGGATTGAAGCGGCCGATGCGGTTGAAGCTGTCAGCCATCACCGCCAGCCGCAGCTCGGTCAACGCCTCCAGGTCGCTGGCCCTGGCCGGCGCGAAGGCGAAGACCGGACCGCTCATCTTCAGCAGGTGGAGCCGCCGTCGACCACGATCGCCTGGCCGGTCATCCAGGAGCCAGCCTTGGACGCCAGGAAGACCGCCGCGCCGGCGATGTCGTCGGGCTCACCCAGGCGGCGCAGGGGATTGTTGGCGCTGGAGCGCTTCTCGGCCTCCGGCGTGTCCCACAGGGCCTTGGCGAAGTCGGTCTTGACCAGGCCCGGCGCGATGCAGTTGACGCGGATATTGTCCGGGCCGAGCTCGACGGCCAGGTTGCGGGCCAGCTGGAAGTCGGCGGCCTTGGAGATGTTGTAGGCGCCGATGCCGGTGGAGCCGCGCAGGCCGCCGATGGACGAGATGATGATCACCGCCCCGTCGCGGCGCTCGCGCATCTGCGGCGCGGCCATCTGGATCAGCCAGTTGTTGGCGATGATGTTGTTGTCGAGGATCTTGCGGAAGGCGTCGTCCTCGATCTTGGCCATGGGGCCGAAATACGGGTTGGTGGCGGCGTTGCAGACGACGATGTCGATCTTGCCGAAGGCCTTTGTGGTCTCGTCCACCAGGCGCTGCAGATCCTCCTTCGAGGAGATCGAGGCCGGCACGGAGATGGCCGCGCCCGGGTGCTTCTCATTGATGGCCGCGGCCACCTCATCGCAGGGTCCGGCCTTGCGCGAGGAGATCACCACCTTGGCGCCATGTTCGGCCATGCGCTCGGCGATCGCCTTGCCGATGCCCCGCGAGGATCCGGTGATCACGGCGACCTTGCCGGTCAGATCGAACAGTTCCATGGCGCGTCTTCCCTGAATTGAAATGCTTGTTTGAATGGCGCCATTTGCGGCGCCGCCCGACCCCAGGTCAAGGCGGCGCCGCCCCGTCCGCCGAGGGGAAGGTGGCGGACGGATCCTGCGATCAGAAGCGGTAGGTCAGGGCGCCGATCACCTTGCGGCGCGACCCGATGAAGCAGTCGCCGCGCACCAGACAGCTCGAGAAATAGTACTCGTCCTCGAGGTTCTGCACGTTGAGGGACAGCCGCCAGTTGTCCTGCTCATAGGCTGCGAGGGCGTCGAACAGGGTGACCGCCGGGGTCTTCAGGATGAACAGGCGATTGGCGTCCTGGTCGGTGGTTTCGCCCACATAGCGCACCCCCAGGCCCAGGCTCAGCTCGCCGTCGGCGCCGATGCGGAAGCGGCGGGTTCCCCAGGCCGAGGCCGCATGCAGGGGCTGGGACGCAAACGGTTTGCCCACCTCCTGGGGGTTGGTGCTCTCGGACACCTCCACCTCGTTGTAGGTGTAGTTGACGCTCAGATCGTAGACCTCGCGGAAGATGGCGCGGCCTTCCACCTCAAAACCTCGGGACTGGACCTCGCCGGTCTGGATGCGGTTCTGCGGATTGGTCGGGTCGGCGGTCAGCCGGTTGGTGTCGCGGATGTCGAACACCGCCGCCGTCGCCAGATACTGCGGGGCCGGCTGCCATTTGAGGCCCGCCTCCCATTGCTTGCCCATCTGGGGCTCGAAGGGCTCGCCATAGATGTTGGCGCCGGCCACCGGCAGGAAGCTCTCCGAATAGCTGACATAGGCCGAGAGCCCGCCCTCGAAGGCGTAGAGCAGGCCCGCCCGATAGGTGGTGGCGTCGGAGGTCTTCTCAGTGACGGTCGAATTCACAGCGATGGAGCGGGTCGTCGCCTCGTCGCGGCGCACCCCCAGGATCAGGTTCCAGCCGCCCAGGCGGATCTGGTCCTGCAGATAGACGCCGAGCTGCTCCTGTTCGGTGGTCGCCTTCCGGGTCACCACCGGCTCGACATAGTTGCCATAGACCGGATCGAACAGGTCGATGGGGGTGGTCAGGGCGGACCCCGACTCCATGAACTGGCGGTACTGCTGGCCGTCCACCCCGAACAGCAGGGTGTGTTCGACGCCGCCGGTCCGGAAGTTGGCCTGGAACTGGTGGTCGATCGAATAGGCCCGCGATTCCGGGAAGGAATAGGAGATGTAGCGTGTGGTGCTGCGCTGCGGGCCCACATAGCCGGCCTCGCCTGGCTGAACCCAGGGGTTCAGGGGGTTGAAATAGCTGTTCGGGTACATGGTCTGGTAGTTGACGTCCGACCAGGATCCGCGGGCGCTGAGCCGGTATTCGAAGTGCGGATTAAACCGGTGCCGGACGAACAGGCTCACATTCGACTGGATCGCCCGATAGAGCTCGACGTCCGGCTCGCTGATGAAGGTGTTCGAGGGCAGCTGGCCGTTCACATTGGGCAGCAGCGTGCCCTGGTGCGGCAGGAACTGAGTGGTCGAGCCGGTGCGATCCTCCTGGTGATGGACCAGCAGGGTGAGCTCGGTGTCGGCGCTGGGCCGCCAGGTGATCGAGGGGGCGAGGAACAGCCGGTCATCGCCGATATGGTCCACCTGGGTCTCGGCGTCGCGATAGAGGCCGGTGAAGCGATAGGCCAGGGTCCCGGCCGCGTCGATCGGGCCGGTGAGATCGAGCTGAACCTGCTTGCGTTCGAAACTGCCCAGGGAGGCGATCGCCTCGCCGCGGCGGCCGAATTCCGGGCGCTTGGACGTCAGGTTGACGATGCCGCCGATGGAGCCCTGGCCGTAGAGCACCGAGGAGGGCCCGCGCATGACCTCCACCTGGGACAGCGCATAGGGATCGACCTTGGCCGTATCGTAATAGGCGTAGCTGCTGCGCATGCCGTCCAGGTACTGGGCCGGCGTCGTGCCGCGGACGAAGAAGGAGTCCACCCGCCCGTCATTGCCATAGGCGTCGGAGCGAACGCCGGCGCTGTAGTTCAGCACCTCCTGCAACGAGACCGCGCCACGGGCCTGATAGACATCGGCGGTGATCACTGAGATGGCCTGGGGGGTCTGGAGCAGGGGCGTATCGGTCTTGGTGGCGACACTCACCTCCCCGTCCTGGCCCGTGACAATCAGCTCGGAAACGCGGGTGGGCGCCTCGTCATCAGCGACGGCCGGCGCAGCCAGAGCCATGAGGCTCGCCGCCAGCATCAGGCTGCGGCGCAGCGTGGTGTCGTGCATATGGATAAACCCCCAGATTTAGCTTTTGCGACGCATTGTCAGATGCGTGGGGGCTTATAGGCGCGGCTCGGTCCAGCCACAAGATAACTGCGAATGATTCTCGTTATTATATTTACGACGCCTCAGGCGCAGAGCGGGCGACCGCCCATATCCAGGTGGAAGTGGTCGGCGTGGGCCTCGTTGTAGTCCGGCGACAGGGTGGTGATGAACACCTTGCAGGCGCCGTCGCGCACCTCCCGCAGGAAGCGACCCTTGGCGCCGGCGTCGCCCCAGTGATCTTTGATCCGCACGACCTCGCCATTGGCCAGCCGGAAGCTGGCCACGTCCAGGGCGTTGGCGCTGGCGTGCTCGCTGGGGGGACCGGCCGCCTGGCCATAGATCCGTCGGCAGGAAAAGGCGCCGTAGTGCTCAACCGCCACCACCGCGTGACCGAAGGCCTCGAAGGCTGCGGGCTGGACCACCTGCCGCTCCCAGATGGCCACGGCCAGGGCCTCTTTGCAGGTCATCACCGCATCGGCCGGCGTCAGGGGCGCCATGCCCCCGGTGATCAGGATCGCGTCCTTGACCGAGCAGAAGCCATCTTCAGCCTCCGGGGCGATCACATAGGTCAGGCCGCCCTTGGCCAGCACGCCCCGGCAGGCGGCCACGTCCTGGCCGGTGCGGGCGGCCTTGGCCCGAGTGGCGGCCCCCACCGGATCGATGACGCTGAGGGGTGTCCAGGGGAGATGTTGGTCTGGAATGGCCCGCTCGGCCACCAGGGCCATGATCGCCACCAGGATCCAGATCAGCCCCAGGCCGACAAGGCGGGCGATCAAGGTCTGGCGGCGCGCATGGTCTTCGACCTGCGGATGACGGGGAGCGCGGTAGCCGGCCATGAACTCTGCGGAGGGACGCTTCGGGGAGGGCCTTAGCTTAGCCGGCCGCCCTCAATCCCGCGAGCTATGGTTAACGGCCTACCGACAGAGCCCAAAACGACCATAGTCCATATGCAGATGGTCGGCGTGGGCGGCGTTGTAGTCGGGGCTGAGGACGGCGCGGAAATAGTCGCAGGCGCCGGTGCGCACCGCCCGCATCAGGGTCCCGCCCTCGCCCTCATCCTTGAAATCGCCGATGACGCTGAGCCGCTGGCCGTCCTCCAGCACGAGGGCCGATACGTCGAGGGCGTTGGCGGTGGCATGTTCGCTGCGCCGGCCTTCGCTGCGGCCATAGACGTTGCGGCAGGCGAAGACGCCGTAGTGCTCCACCCGCGCCACATCGGTCTCCATCACCTGGCGGGCGGCCGGGCCGAGCACATGCCGATCCCAAAACGCGTAGGACAGGGCCAGCGGACAGGTCATCACCGGCGCGGCCGGGCCCAGCGGCGTCACCCCGCCGCGCAGGCGCAGGGTGTTGGTCAGCGGGCAATTCCCGGTAGGCCGGTCCGGCTCGTTGGTGAACTCCACCCCGCCGGCCTCCAGCACCGCACGACACAGTTCGGGATCATCGGCCGCCCGCTGGAACTTCACCGCCGTGGCCAGGCCCGGCGGATCATCCAGCCTCAGCGGCTTCCAGGGCAAATCCTGGGGCGGGGCGAAGGCGTCGATCGCCCAGGTGAGCGCGATCACCACCAGGGCGGCGTCCAGCAGGAAGGCCCAGAAGCCCCCGAAGGCCAGGGCCTCGGCCGAGGCCGGCTTGAGCGAGGGAATCCAGGGCGGAAGCTTCACGGCCTGACCAACGGGCGGAAATGGCCCCGGTTCACGCCTGCTGTGGGAAAACGGCGCCCAAAGGCCTGCGACCGGACTATGGTCACGCCGCTTCTGAGGGGGAAGACCATGGGAATTCTGAGCAAGATCGCCCTGGGCGCCGGCGTGGCGGTCGTGGCGCTGGTCGGCGTCGTGGCGGTGCGGACGGCCCTCTATGAGCCGCCGAGGCTGGTGGCCGCAGACATCGAACTGGCCCCGGCGCCGGCCTTCGACCTGGCCGCCGCCGCCGGACGCCTGGCCCAGGCCATCACCTTCCAGACCGTCAGCCACCAGGACGCCGCCGACAACCGGCTGGGAGAGTGGGACGCCCTGCACGCCTGGCTGCAGACCACCTATCCCCGCGCCCACGCCGCCATGCGCCGCGACGTCGTGGCTGGCCACACCCTGGTCTACACCTGGGCAGGCTCAGAGCCCGACCTGGACCCCATCGTGCTGATGGCCCACCAGGACGTGGTGCCCGCCGACGCCGCCGAGGGCTGGACCCATCCGCCTTTCGAGGGCGTGATCGCAGACGGCGCCGTCTGGGGACGCGGGGCGGTGGACGACAAGGGCTCGCTGGTCGGCCTGTTCGAGGCCGTCGAAGCCCTGGCCGGGGCCGGCTTCCAGCCCCGTCGGACGGTGATCCTGGTCAGCGGCCATGACGAGGAGGTGGGCGGCGGCGGCGCGACAGCCGCCAATGATCTGCTGAAGGCCCGTGGCCTCTCGGCCCAGTTCGTCCTGGACGAGGGCCTGCTGGTGGTGGCCGACAATCCCCTGACCGGCGGCCCCGCGGCCCTGATCGGGGTGGCGGAAAAGGGCTATGCCACCCTGGTGGTGACAGCATCGTCCGAGGGCGGACATTCCTCGGCCCCACCGCCGCAGACGGGCGTCTCCACCCTGGCCCGGGCGGTCACCGAGATCACCGAAAACCCCTTCCCCATGCGGCTCCAGGGACCGGGCTCCGACATGCTGCATGTGCTGGGCGCGGAGTCCGGCCTGCCCATGCGCGCGGCGCTGGCCAACACCTGGGCCACCGAACCGCTGATCGTCGGCCAGATGGCCGCGACGCCGGCCGGCGCGGCCCTGCTGCACACCACCATTGCGCCCACCATGCTGCAGGGCAGCCCGAAAGAGAATGTCCTGCCCCGGGACGCCAGGGCCTGGATCAACTATCGCATCGCGCCCGGCGACAGCTCCGAGGACGTCCTGAAGGCGGCCCAGGCCGCCGTGGGCGACCTGCCGGTCACCTTCGCCTGGGCCCGCCCGCCGCAGGAGCCGTCGGCGATCTCGTCCACGGATTCGGACGGTTGGAAGGTGATCTCAGCCCTGGCCGCCGGCGTGACCGGCGCCCCCGTCGCCCCGGGCCTGGTGACCGCTGGCACCGACAGCCGCTTCCTCGCCGAGGTGGCGCAGGACACCTACCGCTTCCAGCCGATCACGCTGAGCATGGCCGAAACCGCCATGATCCATGGGGTCGATGAGCGCATGACTTTGCCCAATCTGGAACGAATGGTGCAGTTCTATGCGCGGCTGATCGCGACAGCAGCGCGCTGACCCCTTGCGGCGGGGCGCTGCAAGACGCACGTTCCGCCTCACTGCAGATTTTAGGAGAGCGTAATGGGTTTCCGTCTCGAAGATGAAGACGACGACGACAAGGGCCGCCTTCCCGACATGCCGATGAGCGCCGGGCCGGTGCAGAACGCCCTGTTCAAGTCGCGCACCGTCCTCATCTTCGGCGAGATCGACATGCGGCTGGCCGAGCGCGTCTCGGCCCAGCTTCTGGCCCTGGCCTCGGATGGCAAGGGCGACATCAAGGTCTTCGTCAATTCCCCCGGCGGCCACGTGGAAAGTGGCGACACCGTCCACGACATGATCCGCTATTGCGGGCCGCAGGTGAAGGTCATCGGCACCGGCTGGGTGGCCAGCGCCGGGGCCCACATCTTCCTGGGCGCCACCAAGGAAAACCGCTTCTGCCTGCCCAACACCCGATTCCTGCTGCACCAGCCCATGGGCGGCGTGCGGGGCCAGGCCTCGGACATTCAGATCGAGGCCGAGGAGATCGTGAAGATGCGCGAGCGGGTCAATCGCATCATCGCCCGCGAGACCGGCCAGCCCTATGAGAAGGTGGTCAAGGACACCGAGCGGAACTTCTGGATGAACGCCGAGAAGGCCATCGAGTACGGCCTGGTCTCGAAAGTCATCGAGAACGCGACGGCGGCCTGACATGGCCCCCTGGTGGAAGGGGGCGGTGGTCTACCACATCTACGTCCGCAGCTTCTTTGACAGTGACGGCGACGGCCATGGCGACCTTGCGGGCGTCATGGCCAAGCTGGACTATCTACAGAGCCTCGGGGTGGATGCGATCTGGCTCTCCCCCATCCACCCGTCGCCGAACCGCGACTGGGGCTATGACGTCTCAGACTATGACGACGTCCATCCGGACTATGGGTCGGTGGCCGATTTCCAGGCCCTGACACAGGCCGCTCACGCCCGGGGTCTGAAGGTGTTGCTGGACGAGGTGCTGTCGCACACTTCCGACGAGCACCCCTGGTTCGCCGCCAGCCGCGACGAAGGGGCCGATGGCGACAAGGCTGACTGGTATGTCTGGGCCGATCCCGCCGACGATGGGACTGCGCCCAACAACTGGCTGAGCGTCTTCGGCGGCCCCGCCTGGGCCTATCAGCCGGCGCGGCGACAGCACTATCACCACAAGTTCCTTCGCCAGCAGCCCAAGCTCAACTGGCGGCAGCCCAAGGCGCGGGAGGCCGCCCTGAAGGTGCTGGACACCTGGCTCGACCGCGGGGCCGATGGCTTCCGCCTGGACGTGGCCAACGCCTTCCTGCACGACGGCGAGCTGCGCCCCAACCCGGCCATTCCCGCCAGTGAGCGCGACCGGGCGGCCTGGGCGCACGCCAGCGACATGCAGCGCCACCTGTTCGACTCCAACCTGCCGGAGAACATCCCCCTCCTGGACGAGGTCCGCCGCCGGGTGGAGGCGCATGGCCCCGGCCGCTTCGTGTTCGGAGAGTTCTCGGAAGAAGAAGAGCGCTGCGGCGCCTACTGCGCCCCTGACGAGGGCCTGCACTCGGCCTACACCTTCGTCCTGCTGAAGGCCCGCCGAATGGCCGCCCAGGTGTTCCGCGAGCACTACGACACCCTGGCCGCCCACCCGGGCCACTGGCCGACCATTTCCTTCTGCAACCATGACGTCGCCCGCACGGTGAGCCGGTTCGGCGGGGCGGACGCCGGCCCGCCGGTGGCCAAGCTGATGCTGGCCCTGCTGATGGCCCTGCGTGGCACCATCCTGCTCTATCAGGGCGAAGAGCTGGGCCTGCCCGAGGCCGAGCTGTCCCGCAACGAGCTGCGCGATCCGGTGGGCGACCTCTACTGGCCGATCGCCAAGGGCCGGGACGGGGCGCGGACGCCCATGCCCTGGCAGGCCGAAGCCGCCCATCTGGGCTTTTCCAACGGCGCGGCCTGGCTGCCAGCCGCCGAAAGCCACCGCCCGCTGGCCGTGGATCGCCAGGAGTTGGATCCCAAGTCCACCCTGGCCTTCACCCGGCAGATGATCACCCTGCGCAAGGCCTCCCGCGCCCTGACCCACGGCGCGATCGAGTTCCTGGACACGCCCGAACCCATCCTGGCCTTTACCCGCCGCCATGAGGGCCAGGCGGTGGCCTGCGTCTTCAACATGAGCGGCCGCACCGCTCGGGCCGAGCACCCCGCCCTCAAAGGCGCCGAGATGCTGCCGGTGAGCTCAGGCGCAGCCGAGCCCCTACCCGGCGGCCTGGCGCTGGGCGCCTATGCCTGCCGTTTCCTGAAACTCCCCTGATGACAGGTGCAGGGACCGCAAGGCCCCGATAGAAGACGCCATGGCCGAAGGCGACAGCAAGACCCCCTCCGCGAGAGCGCCCCGCTTCGGCGAGGGCTTCCTCACCGACATCTGGTATTTCGCCGCCCTGTCGTCGGACCTGAAGCCCGGCAAGCTGCAGCGCTTCGAGATCCTGGGCGAGCCGATCCTGATCGGCCGGGGCCGCAAGGGCGAGGCCTATGCCGTGCGTGACATCTGCCCCCACCGGGCCGCGCCGCTGTCGGCCGGCAAGCTGACCGCCGAGGCCGACGGACGCGAAAGCGTCGAGTGCCCCTATCACGGCTGGCGCTTTGGCCTCGACGGCGCCTGCACCGCCATCCCCTCCCTGGTGGCTGACCAGGCCATGGACGTCAGCAAGATCCGCGTCCGCCGCTTTCCCGTGCGCGAGAGCCAGGGCCTGGTCTTCATCTGGATCAGCGCCGATCCGCGCTTCGACGGCGAGCCGGACATCGATCCGCCAGTCTTTCCCGGCGTGGTGGGTGGCAAGCCCAAGCTGGTCGACCGCATGGATTTCGACGCCCATATCGATCACGCCGTCGTGGGTCTGATGGACCCGGCCCATGGCCCCTATGTGCATCAGCAGTGGTGGTGGCGCTCGGCCAAGAGCCAGCACGAAAAGTCCAAGCCATTCGAGCCCAGGGAAGCCGGCTTCGCCATGGTTCGGCACGAGCCGTCCAAGAACAGCCGCGCCTACGCCATCCTCGGCGGCCAGCCTCTGACCGAGATCACCTTCCGCATTCCGGGCCTGCGCTGGGAGCATGTGACGGTGGGCCGCCGCCAGGTTCTTTCGCTGACCTGCCTGACGGCGCTGTCGGAGAAGAAGACCCGCATCACCCAGATCGTCTGGTCCGACCATCCGGCCTTCTGGCTGATGAAGCCGTTGATCGCCGCAGGCGCCCGGGCCTTCCTGCGCCAGGACGGCGACATGGTGAACCTGCAGAACGAAGGCCTGCGCTACGATCCCAGCCTGTTGTGGATCGATGACGCCGACCGCCAGGCCAAGTGGTACCAGCAGCTCAAGCGGGAATGGGCTCAGAGCCGTCGGGAAGGCCGGGCCTTCGTCAACCCGGTGGAGCCGGCCCGCCTGCGTTGGCGCAGCTGATCTTGGCTCAGGCGGCCTCGGCGGCCGGACCCGTGAGCTCGATCGGCGCAAAGCCCCCTTGCAGGGTCCAGCACATCCGCGCGCCGAGCTGAGCCGCCAAGGCCATGGGATCGCCCTGTTCGAAGGGGGTCGCCGCGGCCTGGGTGTGGGTCAGGGTCATCTGCAGGATCGGATGGCGGGCGAACAGCCCCGTAGCGGCGTCGCGAAGCTCGGCGTGGACCACCACCTCCACCGCGTCCAACGGCAGGAACCCGAGCATCTCCAAGCCGTAGCGAAGGGCCGCGGCGCAGACATTGGCCCCATGGAGCTGATGGCGCTTGCCCAGAGCCATAGGTCGGAACACCGCCCGCCCCTGGGGCTGCCGCTCGGCCTCTTCCGCCGGCAGCGCGGCCAGGTCGTGGGCCTCGATCTGGATCTGGAACCGCCCCTTGGCGGGAACCGTGAAGCGGAACCGCTCCACCGCGCCAAAGACTTCGGCCAGGCTCGTCTGCGCCGTCAGGGCTTCGTTGATGGTCCGCAGGTCGAGTTCGGCCAGCTTGCCGGCGAAATCGATCTCCGTGTTCTGGACCTGAGCCTCGCGCCAGGCCTTGCGGTAGGCGGCCTCGTCTTCCGATGCGGCCTCGGCCACCCGGGCCGCCAGTTGCCGGCGCTGGTCGCGATCTGAGCCAAACAGCTGGGCCAGCCATCCCGGCTTGTAGCTGTGAAGCGCGCGCCGCGCCTCGGCCTCCAACTCATGGGTTCGCACCACCTCGATCCGCGGGCGCGCCGCCACCGCGGCCCAATCACGGGGGCGATAGGGCCGACGGTGGCAGAGGGTCAGCTTGGCGACGGCCTCGCTCAGGGCCTCGGCTTCCGCCGCCGAACCGACGCGGCCTTCCGCCACGGCGAAGCGTTCCTGCTGGGTCTTGGCGAGAGCCGCGCGCTTTGCCTCGCGCTCGATCCGGTCCATGGTGAACTCGATCGACTGATCCGGGCACATTTCGTCCATAAGGCTCTCCCTACCGTCACCCGCTCTTCGTCGGTTTGAGCCACTATCCAAGAACAGTGTTTTCAGAGCGTTTAATGCCGACATTTTTTAGCCGCGGCGTCGAGATCGCCTTCGATGACCATTCGCCCCAAGGGGAGGCCGAGCGGACCATGGTGCTGGTCCATGGCTTCACCTCGAATCGCAAGGAGGGCTGGCGACGTACCGGCTGGTACGCCGCCCTGGAGCGACGGCGCGCGCGATGCGTCGCCCTCGACCAGCGGGGCCACGGGGAAAGCCAGAAGCTCTATGAACCGCAGGCCTATCAGCGCGACGTCCTGGCCGGCGACATCATCGCCCTGCTCGACCATCTGGAACTCGGTCAGGTCGACCTGTTCGGCTATTCCATGGGCGCGCGCACGGCGCTGGCCGCCGCCCTGGCCGCGCCGGACCGCATCGGCAACCTGATCCTGGGCGGGGTGGGCGAGCGCCTGCTGGAGCCGCGGACGCCGGGCTCGCCGGTGGACGCCATGGCCCAGGCCATGCTGGCGGAAGATCCGGAGACGATCAGCCATCCCATGCTGCGCAGCTTCCGCCACTTCGCCGACGAGCAGGGCGAGGACCGCCGCGCCCTGGCGGCTTTCGTCCGCGCGGAGAACCCGCCCCTGGATGTCGAGGCCATGGGTCGCCTGCCGGTCCCGGTGCTGGTGATCGCCGGTCAGCGCGACGAGGGCGCCGGCGATCCAGACGGCTTGGCGCGGGCCTTTCCGGAGGGACGGGGTATTACGGTGGTGGGCTGCGACCACTTCTCGGCCATTCCCCACGCGCTCACCAAGGCGGCGGTGTTCGACTTCCTCGACGGGATGCTTGACGATCCCTTCGCCGACCGCTTCTAGGCCCTAGCGCCCGAGGGCGTAGGGGCCGCCACGTTCGATGGCCGCCTTATAGGCCGGCCGGTCGTGCAGGCGGTTGAGCCAGGCCTCGGCGTTGGGGTAGCCCGGCAGCTTGCCGAAGGCCCGGGCGACCTCGCCCACAAAACTCATCTGGATGTCGGCCCCGGTCAGGGCCTGGCCCATCAGATAGTCGCGGCCGGCGAGGGCCTGATCGACATAGGATAGATGGTTGTCCACCTCGCTCTCGATCCGCGGGTGCAGGGGCGCGCCGGCTTCGCCCAGGCGCATGACATACATCTGCAGCATCAGCGGCAGCATGGCCGAGCCTTCGGCATAGTGCAGCCATTGCAGATAAACTTCATAGTCAGGGTCGCTCGCCGGCGGCTGCAGCTTGCCCGCCCCGTGGCGACGAATGATGTAGTCGATGATGGCCCCGGACTCATGCACTGTGGCCTGGCCGTCGGTCACTACCGGTGACTTGCCCAGCGGATGGACCGCACGCAGTTCGTCCGGCGCGAGCCTGGTCTTGGCGTCGCGCTCATAGGCCTTGATCTCGTATTCGACCCCCAGTTCCTCCAGCAGCCAGAGGATGCGCTGCGAGCGCGACTCGTTGAGGTGATGGACGACGATCATGGCGGCTCCCGGGGCTTGGCTTACATCGTATAGGCGTCGGGCGTGACCGGCGGCAAGCGGGGCCTATAGTGACCCCATGACCTCCGACCCTTCCCTCGACCGCATCGCCGCCGCCCCTGCCCGCCTACTGGCCGCCGCAGAGGTCGCCGAGGCCTGCATGGCTGAGGCCCGGGTGAACCTGGCCGCCCGGATCGCGCCGGAGGGCCGCCTGGACCGCCACATCCTGGACGCCGAGCAGCGGGCGGCCCATGGCTTGGCCTGGGCGGCGGCCTATGCCGAAACCCTGCGCCAGACCGCCGACTGGGCGGCCGAACTCGAGCGGGCCGGGACCTGGGACGAGGCGAGCGCGCGACCGGCCCTGCTATTGGCGCACGAATATCTCAGCCAGCTCGCCGGCGGCCTGCCCATGAGTCAGGGCGAGATGGCGCGCCCGGTCGATCTGGGCTTCGATCCGGCCAGGCTCATTCCCGCCATCGCGGCCCTGGCGCCCGACGCCACGCCGTCGGCGCGCCACCGCATCGTCGAGCTCCTGGCGCAGGCCCGGGGGCGGCCCTCCCTGGAGGCGAGCGGCCTGGACGACACCCATCAGGCGATCTTCGCGCAGTTCACCGGCTTCGCCGCTGCGAAGATCGCCCCCTTCGCCCACGGCTGGCACCTGGCCGACCAGCTGATCCCGCTGGCCCTGATCGACGAGCTGGCCGGCCTGGGGGTCTTTGGCCTCACCCTGCCGGAGGATCATGGCGGCGCGGGCCTGGGCAAGGTGGCCATGTGCGTGGTCTCCGAAGCCCTCTCCCGGGGCTATATCGGCGTCGGCTCCCTGGGCACGCGCTCGGAGATCGCCGCCGAGCTGATCCTGGCCCACGGCACGGCCGACCAGAAGGCCCGGCTCCTGCCGGCCATCGCCTCGGGCGCCATGCTGCCCACCGCAGTGTTCACCGAGCCGGAGGCCGGCTCGGACCTCGCGTCCCTGCGCACCCGGGCGGTGCGGCAGGACGGCGCCTGGCGGGTCACCGGCGCCAAGACCTGGATCACCCATGCCGCGCGGGCCGACCTGATGACGCTGCTGGTTCGCACCGATCCGAACAGCCGTGACCATCGCGGCCTATCCATGCTCCTGGCCGAGAAGCCGCGGGGCGACGACGGCGATCCCTTCCCGGCGCCGGGCATGGACGGCGGAGAGATTGCGGTCATCGGCTATCGCGGCATGAAGGAATACGAGATCGCCTTCGACGGCTTCGCGGCGCCGGAAGACGCCCTGCTGGGCGGCCAGGAAGGGCAAGGCTTCGTGCAGCTCATGGCGACCTTCGAGTCGGCCCGCATCCAGACCGCGGCCCGGGCGATCGGCGTGGCGCAGAACGCCCTGGACCTGGGCCTGGACTACGCCCTGGCCCGCCACCAGTTCGGGCAGCCCCTGGCCGCCTTCCCCCGGGTGGCCGACAAGCTCGCCATGATGGCGGCGGAAATTCTCGGCGCCCGGCGGCTGGCCTGGTTTTCAGCCCGAACCAAGGACGCCGGCCGGCGCTGCGATCAGGAGGCGGGCATGGCCAAGCTGATAGCTGCGCGCATCGCCTGGGCCTGCGCCGACAACGCCCTGCAGATCCACGGCGGAACGGGCTTCGCCGTCGAACAGCCGGTCAGCCGCCTGCTGGCTGACGCCCGAATCCTCAACATCTTCGAAGGCGCCGGCGAGATCCAGGCCCAGGTGATCGCCCGCCGCCTGCTGGATGGCGGCAACTAGTTGGCGATGGGTCGGAAACCGCGGGCCACCAGGGCGATCTGCTGCTCCATATTGGCGCTCATCCGCTCAGGGCCGGCGTTCTCCCAGGCCGCCAGACGATAGTTCCAGGCATAGGCGGCCATCAGGGTGTCGACGATCATGTCCAGGTCGAGGCCGGGATCGACATCCCCCCGGTCCTGCCCCTCGGCGACACAGTCGCGGATCGAGCCGCGCAGTCGGGGATTGCGGCCGTAAGGGATGTTGGAGCCGCCCGGACGCCAGCTATAGGCGGCCGCGATATGGGCCAGAAACAGCTGAGTCCGCCGGGTTTCGAAGGCGAAATGCAGGGCGAAGATCGAGGAGAGCCGGTCGGCCGTGGAGCCGCGCAGATGCGGCGTCACCCGGTCCAGCTCCCCATAGAGGTCGTCCAGCCGCTCCTGCATCACCTGGCTCAGCACCTCGGCCTTGGACGAGAAGCAGGTGAAGACGCTGCCGACCGCCACGCCCGCCTGGCTGGCGATCTCGCGGACGGTCGTCTCTTCGTAACCGACGGTTTCGAAAAGGTCCCGGGCGGCGTCTAGCACACGACGCCGCGTCGCCTCTTTCTGAGTCTGACGCAGATTCAAATTTTCCCCCCAAGCGCGCTCTATCGGCGCGTCCTGAACTAGAGCCCGCCTCTAGCAGACGCGCCGAGGGCCTAACCGGCAAGGAACTTTAAGTTGTGCGGGGCCGGCGAGGCGATCAGCCCCGGCGGGCGCCGGCCAGGATGACGCGAATCTGGTCCCGCGAACGCGCCTGCAGCGCCTCAAGGCTCCAGCCGCCGAAGATCGCCTGCGGATAGTTGGCCAGATAATTGTCGAACAGCATCTGGCTGCGGAGCTTGATCTCGCATTCCTGCGACAGCTCGCCGCGTTCGACCCCCAGCGCCAGTTGCTCGCCGAAGAGGTCGATGATCTCCTGGACCGAGGACAGGGCTCGAAGGGCCTGGCCATCCTGCCAGGACCACGACATGCCAAGCGCAGCGCGGGCCAGGGGCATCTGGGACTTGTAGAAGCCGTAGCCGGCGCTGAACGCCTTGAGCAGGGCGTCGTCCACCGTGCGGCTGCGGCTGGCGGCCTCGGTCATGGCCTCGACCACGGCGGCCAGGTCGGCGGTCATGATCTCGCGGAAAAGCTCGGACTTGTCGGCGAAGTTGGCGAATACGGCGCCGGTGGACATGCCGGCGGCCGCCGCGATGTCGCGGATCGTCGCGCCTTCGTAGCCTTCGGTGCTGAACAGCTCCCGGGCGGCGGCGAGCACCTTGGCCCGCGTCTGCTGTTTCGCCAGGGCCCGGCGAGTGGGCATCCGGACGCGGGTCTCGCTCTGACCTTCCACGGCGGCGACGTGCTTCATGGTTCGATACTCCGATGGCCGTGGCGGGGGGACCGACGGCGCTGGCGCAGGCCCTCGCCACACAAAAAGGCGAGGTGACTGAGCGCTGATATGGGATTCTCTTAGCGCCGCGCCAAGCCGCTTCGCAGTGGAAGCGTTCAGCGAGCGCGTTCAATTACCCGCGTTATAACAAAGTTCGCACACGCCATACCTGAAATGAGGCAGGGGTGCGGCGCGACCGACCGTCGCAGCACTTTATCCAGCACCAGAAGGGTTAACTCACAATGACGAGCACCGAGGGAGGCCAAAGCCCAGGATTGAACCGGACTCGCTGAATAGGATCAACCAATTGCGCGATTGCGACGCGCAATCAGATTGGCGCGCGACCCCAGAAAACCCTACATAATAGGGCTCCGCTAGCTCCGAGCCCGAGATCATGAATCAGCTGTTCGCCCTTTTGATCCCCGCCAGCCTGCTGGCTGTGACCCTGGCCCTGGGCGTTGGAATCTTCGCCCTGTTCCGCGGGGGCGATTTCGGTCGGTCCTATTCCAACAAGCTTATGCGCCTGCGAGTCGTCCTGCAGGCGGCCGCCGTGCTCATCCTGGTCACCGCGGTCTGGTGGCGGCACAACGGATAGGCTGGGGACAGGCGAAGCCAAATGGTCGTTCTGAACCGCATCTATACCCGCACCGGCGACGACGGCGCGACGCGCCTGGCTAATGGCGTCCAGGTGGCCAAGACCGACTTGCGGGTCGAGGCCTATGGGGCGGTGGACGAGACGAACGCCTGCCTGGGCCTTGCGCGGCTCCACACCACCGACGACGCCGATCTGGACCGCATCCTGGGCCGCATCCAGAACGACCTCTTTGATCTGGGCGCCGATCTGGCCAATCCACCATCCTCCGACGAGGACCCCGCGCGGGTGCTGCGGATCAGCGATGGTCAGGTGGCGCGCCTGGAGCAGGAGATCGACGGCATGAACGCTGCGCTGGCGCCGCTGACCTCCTTCGTGCTGCCGGGCGGCTCAGCGGCGGCCGCAGCGCTCCATCAGGCCCGCACGGTCTGTCGGCGGGCCGAGCGGGCGGCCGTGGCCCTGGCCGCCTCGGCGAGCGTCGGCGCACCGGCGCTCAGATATCTCAACCGGCTCTCGGACCTGCTGTTCGTCGCCAGCCGCCGAGCCAACGACAATGGCCAGGGCGATGTGCTCTGGGTCCCCGGCGCCAACCGTGGCTGAGATCGCGCCCCTAGGGGGCCGGCGCGTCAGCCGCTGCGGCCTCGGCCCGGATCTTGGCGGCCGCGGCGGCCTTGCGCTCAGGGATGGTGCGGCCGGTGATGTCGGAGATCAGCACGGGGCGGGCGCAGACGCGACCGTCCGGGTCCCACCAGTCGCCCTGCGCCTCACAGCGCTCGGCCGGCCAGACATAATATCCGTGGTAGCCGAAAATGGCGACCAGGGAGAGGACGAAGGCCCCGAGGAAAACCAGCTTCAGGCGGTCAATGATACGGCTCATAGGCAGCCTCATATTCGGGCTTTTTTCCTCTGGCTAGGGCCGACGAGGGCGCAAATCGCCTCCTCCGCCCGACTTGCAATGCGCGCGGGAAACGTTATGCCCCATGCGACCCATTCTTCCCCAAAGCGAATTTGAGGCCCTCATGAAGGTGTTGGTCCCGGTCAAACGGGTAATCGATTACAACGTCAAGCCGCGGGTTAAGTCGGACGAGACCGGCGTCGACCTCGCCAACGTCAAGATGTCCATGAACCCCTTCTGCGAGATCGCCGTCGAAGAGGCGGTGCGTCTTAAGGAAAAGGGCGTGGTCACCGAGGTGGTGGCCGTGTCCATCGGCCCGGCCCAGGCGCAGGAAACCCTGCGCACGGCGCTGGCCATGGGCGCCGACCGCGCCATCCTGGTCCAGACCGACGCCGACCTGGAGCCCCTGGCTGTGGCCAAGGTGCTGAAGGCGGTCATCGACGAAGAGACCCCGAACCTGGTGGTCATGGGCAAGCAGGCCATCGACGGCGACAACAACGCCACCGGCCAGATGCTCTCGGCCCTGCTGGGCTGGCCGCAGGCCGCCTTCGCTTCGAAGCTCGAAATTTCGGGCGACAAGGCCACGACCACCCGTGAAGTGGACGGCGGCCTGCAGACCATCGAAGCGCCGCTGCCGGTGATCATCACCGCCGACCTGCGCCTGAACGAGCCGCGCTACGCCTCCTTGCCCAACATCATGAAGGCCAAGAAGAAGCCCCTCGACACCAAGGATATCGCGTCCTTCGGCATCGATACGGCGCCGCGCCTGAAGGTGATCAAGGTGGCCGAACCGCCGAAGCGTGGCGGCGGCATCAAGGTCGAAACCGCGGCCGATCTGGTCGCCAAGCTCAAGAATGAAGCGGGGGTGCTCTAATGGCCGTACTCGTCATCGCCGACCTGAACGCCGGCGCGCTCAGCGACAACACCCACAAGACCGTCTCGGCCGCCAAGGCCATCGGCGGCGACATCGACGTCCTGGTCGTCGGCAAGAACGCCAAGTCCGCCGCCGAGGCCGCCGCCAAGATCGACGGCGTCCGCAAGGTCCTGCTGGCCCAGAGCGACGACCTGGGCCACGGCCTGGCCGAGGCCATCGAGGCCGTGGTGGTTCCGCTGATGTCCGGCTACGACGCCGTGCTGACGCCGGCCACCTCGCAGGGCAAGAACTTCTCGCCCCGCATCGCGGCCAAGCTCGATGTCTCGCACATCTCCGACGTGGTCGAGGTGGTCGACGCCTCGACCTTCGTGCGCCCGATCTATGCGGGCAACGCGCTGGAGACCGTCCAGTCGTCTGAGGCCAAGAAGGTCATCACCGTCCGTCCGACCGCCTTCAAGGCGGCTGGCGAAGGCGGCTCGGCCTCGGTGGAGGATATCGATGCCGGCGCCGGCGCCGGCGCCACCAAGTTCGTCGGCGAAGAGATCGTGAAGTCGGAGCGTCCGGAACTGACCGGCGCCAAGATCGTGGTCTCCGGCGGTCGCGCCATGGGCTCGGCGGAAGAGTTCCAGAAGGTGATCGAGCCCCTGGCCGACAAGCTGGGGGCCGCCGTCGGCGCCAGCCGCGCGGCCGTGGACGCCGGCTACGCCCCCAACGACTACCAGGTCGGCCAGACCGGCAAGGTGGTGGCGCCGGAGCTCTACATCGCCATCGGCATTTCGGGCGCCATCCAGCACCTGGCCGGCATGAAGGACTCCAAGGTCATCGTCGCGATCAACAAGGACGGCGACGCGCCGATCTTCCAGGTCGCCGACTATGGCCTGGTGGCCGACTACAAGACCGCCGTGCCTGAACTGATGTCGGCCCTCGGCTGAGGCTGAAGTCACACTCAGAGCTTCCAGCGAGGCGGCGCCCCCGGGCGTCGCCTCGTTTCGTTTTCGCCTCCGTTTTGTTCGCAAGTGCGGCTTTCCGGGCACAAACCGAGGGCCGATCACATTGCGGCGCAGCATAAAGACCTTGGCGAGCCCGCCGTCCCCCATGTTAGAAAGCCGTCACAGACCAGAGGCGGCCCTGAAGGCGGCCCGCAGATTTGGGGCGAGTGGACATGGTTGAGATCAGATCGGTGGGCGTGATCGGCGCCGGCCAGATGGGCTCCGGCATCGCGCATGTCTGCGCCCTGGGCGGCTATGACGTGCTGCTGCACGATGTCAGCGCCGAGCGGATCGACTCCGGCCTGACCCATATCCAGCACGCCATGGCCCGCCAGGTTTCCCGCGGACTGATCGACCAGGCCGCCATGGACGCCGGCCTGGCCCGCATCAAGGCCGCCCCGGAACTTCAGGCGGTAGGCGGCTCGGACCTGGCCATCGAGGCCGCCACCGAGAACGAAGAGGTCAAGAAGACCATCTTCCGCGCGCTGTCGCCGCACCTTGGCCCTGACACCCTGCTGGCCTCCAACACCTCGTCGATCTCCATCACCCGCCTGGCCTCGGCCACCGACCGGCCGGAGCGGTTCATCGGCCTGCACTTCATGAACCCCGTGCCGCGCATGAATCTCGTGGAGATCATCCGCGGCATCGCCACTGGGGCCGAGACCTACGAGACCGCCGTCAACTTCGCCCGGTCGCTGGGCAAGACCACCGCCAACGCCGAGGACTTCCCGGCCTTCATCGTCAACCGCGTCCTGGTGCCGATGATCAACGAGGCGATCTACACCCTGTACGAAGGCGTCGGCACGGTGGAGGCCATCGACACGGCCATGAAGCTGGGCGCCAACCATCCGATGGGCCCGCTGGAACTGGGGGACTTCATCGGCCTGGACACCGTCCTGTCGATCATGAACGTGCTCTATGACGGCCTGGCCGACTCCAAGTACCGCCCCTGCCCGCTGCTGGTGAAGTATGTCGAGGCCGGCTGGCTGGGCCGCAAGGCCGGCCGCGGCTTCTACGACTATCGCGGCGAAAACCCCGTCCCGACCCGCT